>DUUU01000630.1 GCA_012841485.1 Armatimonadota bacterium | reverse complement strand
GTGGTGTTGGTGATCGTGTGGAGATCGCTCTCCAAGGCGCGCCGGATGCCGGCCACCGTCTCCTCGAAAGAGTCCGTGCCCGTGATCGCGTTGTGCTCCTCGGCCCGGCATGAGGCGAGCGTCACCTGAACGTGGCTGAGGCCGGCCCTGGCGAGCGCGCGCACATATCCCGGCTCGGCCAGCCGGCGCCCGTTGGTGTTCATGCCCACGATGGGACCCAGGTGGTCGGCGTGCCGGATCAGCTCGATCAGGTCGGGGAAGAGCGTTGGCTCGCCGCCGGTAAAGATGACGTGGAGAACACCCAGGCGTGCCAGGCGGTCGAGCGCGTCGCGCCATTCAGTGGTGGTGAGCGAGGGCATCGCCTTGCGCCCGGGCTCGTTGTAGCAGTGGGCACAGGCGTTGTTGCACCGGTAGGTGAGCGCGAGATCGACCTTGTAGGGCGCGCTCACGGGCGCGCTGAACGCGGGAATTCGCTCCAGGGAGGGGAAGGCGCACCTGGGACACCGGGGTTCAGGAGCGCGGAATGCATCCACGAGCGCGTAGATGCGTGCCACTTCCTCGCGCGGGTCACCCACGCCTTGGTAGCGCCGGCGCAGCGCGGCGATGCTCGCGGCTACCGATATGCCTTCGAGCGCCATCCGGGCCACGTGGGCCGCGGTGGCGTTCAGATGCACCGCCTCGGTCACGTCGCGGGAGAGCAACCCGCTCCCGTCTGGATGAATACGCAGGTGGACCCGCCCGTGGTGGCTCTCCTGTTCGAGCCGATAGGTGTAGAGCCCCGGCGCCGGCGGCGGCAGGAGGGCAGCACGCAGTCCCTGCACCTCTTTGCGGAGGTTGCCGGCCGCGCGGCGGATCAGGGACACACGATCCGTCATCACGTGACTCCTATCGGCACACGAGAGCCCATCGCTTGAATCCCCCCCCACCCCATTCGCCAGGGAGCCCCAGGTGCCCTGTCCTGACGCGAGCCGGCGCGTGTCGGTTTCGACCGCCCTCCCTTCAGCGAGGCATCAGCAGGCCATCGGGCCGGTCGCTGAAGTAGCTGGGGATGCCCTCCAGGCGGAGGTAGTAGTTCTCCGAGTAGTAGGGCGAGGGCATTGTCTCGGGCCGGCCGATCAGGATCGACCACACCTTCCCTTGCTCTTCCAGGGCGACTTTCACCTCGAACCGCTTCTTCGCGCCCTGTTCGGAGACGAGCGTTTCGTCTAGCACGCGCTCGTCGCGGCTGTTGAAGAGCTGGAGGCGCGCCTGCTGGTGCTGGCCTCCGGTGGCAAAGTGGATCCGGAATGACGCGGTTCCCTCGGGCACGAGGAAGTATTGCCGGCTCACTCCCCGGAAGAAGTAGACCTCCTTCTTTCCCCCCACCACGTAGGGATGCTCGGGGATGGAGACGTCGTACCATGGCCCTCCGCCTCCGCTCGCCTCTACCAGGAGGGCATACACGCCGGGTTCGGGCGCTTTTCGTGTCACCGTCGCTGTTTCGCCCGGCTGGATCAGGTCATCGGTCAGGGGCACGCCGCGCGAGTCGATGATCGCGTAGGCGATCGGCTCGTTGCGCTGCTTGCCCGCCTGATGTCGGATGCGCGCCTTGATCGGGACGGCGGGGTCGGGCACATAGAGGTAGAACAGCGTGCGCCCGCGATAGGTGCTGGGTGACGGAACCGGGCGGCGAGTATCTCGGGGGCCGAGGGGTTTGAGCGCCGGAATGGCGATCCCCTCCAGGTCGAGCCCGGGTGCCAGCGGCTGGAGTGGCTTCAGCGCGAAGGGGGGCTGGTAGTCCTCCGGGCGCGCGAGCCACTGCCGGACGGCGGCGTTCGCCTCGCCGAAGGCACGCCAATAGGCCATCGCGTCGCGATGCTCCGGGGGCAGAGCGTAGCCAGGCCCGCGCGGGGGCTCCTCCGGGTGGATCATGCTAAGCGTCCAGAGGTTGTAGCCATCCGTTTGCGTGGCCAGGGCGAAGGCATGCGCCGGCAGGTCCCCCGGTCGGTAGCGGTTGATCCGAAACCAGGGGATGAAACGGTTGTGCGGGTTGAGCGCCTTCATGCGGTCGCGCGCGGCAGCGACTTCATCGCGCCAGCCCAGACCGTCGTAGGGGATCCAGTTGTCGAGGTAGGCAGGGGCCTCCTTGGTCGCCAGGTGGCGGGCAAACGCGCGCGAGAAGATATCATCTCGCGCGGGCATCATTCCCAGGGAGAGGCGGGGGTTCTCGCGATGGGCACGCTCGCGGAAGGCGATCACGGCGCGGTCGAGCCGGCTTTCGAGGTGTGCGAGATACGCCTTCTCCTTGCCGGACCAGCGCAACAGCTCCTTCCGGCGCGAGGCCGGCAGGTCGCGCCCGCCGGAGGCGCCGTCGAAGGTGCGCCAGCAGTCGTCGCAGTAGCACGGATTGTTGTTGATATTGATCTCGATGTCGATCTTCACTGCCTCGATGGGGAGGGTGCGCGAGAGCCGGGCCAGGTAGAAGACACGCCGGAACATGGAGAGCCAGGCTTCCTCCTGGTAGAGGCAGTACATCCGCTCGTGCACGGTGCCGTCGTCGCCCACGTACGGCCCCGCGGTTGCCGTTGCCGGGTCGCGTTGTCCCTTCTTCTCGGGATAGAGGTAGAGGTGAACGCGCAACCCGTGCGCGCGTGCTTCGCGGACCACCTCGGTGATGAAACCCTCCATCTCGGGGCTGTTCATATCGAAGTCCGCCGGATGGACTTTCAGGTCCACGGTGTTGAAGCCGTGGTCGCGCAGCAGCGGCAGATAGCGCTTGTAGCTGTCACTCCCGAAGAAAGCGCCCGCGTAGCCGGCAAGGAGAGGGGCTTCGCGAGCGCCGGCGGGCGCGCCACTTACCATGGTCGCGGCCGTAATCCAGATCGAGCCAGCGAGCAGCCACAGATGCACAGCGAACTCCTTCCCATCGATGCGTTGCCTGCCTGCAATGAACGGCGCGCTTTGTTGCGACGCACCGGGTACCCGGGGGACAGGTTGTCCGTGGAGAGGGCGGCCTCCTTCTCACCACGGGTGGGGTTTGGAGCGATCGCTCTCAGGCACCCGCCAGCTGGCGGATTCGCTCGCGGTTGGAGCGGATCAACTCGGCCTGTTCCGGCCAGAAGAGGGGAAGGTCCGCATCGAGGGGGACCCAGCGCAGGGTGTAGGCGTGCGATCTGTCGGTGGGCGTGCCGTGCGCCTGCCGGGTGAGATAGAGGAAATAGTGGGTGCGCTTCCACTCTTTGCGGGCGAAATCGAGGCGCTCGCGCGTCCCGAGTTCTCCCAGGAAGGTCAAATCGGTGAGCCCCGCCTCCTCCGCGATCTCGCGCCGGGCGGCCTCCTCGAAGCTCTCTCCAGGCTCGACATGGCCTTTGGGGAGGACGCACAACTGGTAGGTACCCTCCAGAACAAGGGCGACCAGGAGGCGACACTGCTCCAGGCGCACGATGACCCCGCCGGCCGAATCCTCCTCGCGGATCCCCGCGGGCTTGCGGTACCAGCTCTCATCGATGACCAATGCCATCGCTCCTGCCACCGCGGCTGCTCTTGGGGCCGAGGTAGCCGCACCAGCCGTCCCACAGCTTCTCGCGCCCGGCGGGAGAGACGAGCGCGCCGATCTCCTCGCGCGTGGCACCCTCGCTCAAGAGGCGCTCGGTCTCCTTGGCGGCGCGGATGAACGCGCGCACTTTTTCGACGACCTCGGGCGCGCACATCGTCTCGGCGAGGATGGTGTGGACGCCGCTCGCGCCATCGGCGACCGCCTGATAGACGAAATCTTCGACTTCCTGGCAGTCCATTTCGCGGTAATGGAAGGAGCCGAGCCGCCAGGTGAACGGGACGCGGCAGTGGTCGCGCACGATCCTGGGGGTGAGCTTCGGCGAGATCGACGGGTCGAAGAAGCTGAGCCCGATCTCCTCCAGGAAGGGGAGCTGCTCGGCGCGCAGGTCCTCGACGTGGGCGTGGCGCCGGCCGGTCGTGGTCCCGCGATAATACTGTTCCCAGAAGGGAAGGACCATTTCGCGGAAGAGGCGCGCGGGGATGAAGCTCGCCAGGTCGTCGCACATTCCGCCCGCGTTTGGATTGACCGGGTTGCGGCCATCGAGCGCGCAGACCCAGCGGTGGAATTCAAGCGTGCTTTCGACCACCGCTCCGAGAAACTCGCCCGCGAGTGAGGGACTGTCGAGCACCTCCATGAAAAACTCTTCGCCGCGCAGCTCGTAAGCGGTGGTGATGGGGCCCTCGGCGCCGAAGGAGAAGCCAACCGGCTCGCCGAGGAATGCCTGGCGCAGGCGCTCGCGAAACTCCAGGAAGAACGGTGCCATGCCCGCCTCGGACCAGCGCACCGGCTCGCGCAGCCGACGGATTCCCTCGCCCAGCGAGGAGTAGATGTGCGTGTGCGCGACCTCACCACCCTCGGGAAAGAGGAGCTCGCTTCCCAGGGCGTTCACGTGTCCGTAGCTGACCGCCGGCGTGGAGACGCCCGGAAGGCGCACCTCGGGGCCGAACAGCTCGCGCAGCAGGGGCCGGCCACGGCGATACGCCTCGATGCACGCTTCCGGGTTCAGGTTGAACTCTCGGATTGGAATGCCGGTCACCTCGCGCAAAGCGCCCTGGCTCGCCGAGACATGCCAGCGGAACCCCGCCTCGTCGCGGGCGCGCATGTAATCTGGTCGCGT
>DUUU01000629.1 GCA_012841485.1 Armatimonadota bacterium | reverse complement strand
GCGCCGTTCGCGAGGGCGGTCTGCGCGCCATTGAGGTCACCTTCACGGTGCCCGGAGCCGCCGAGATTATCCGCCGTCTCGCCGAGGAGATGGGCGAGGAGATCCTGTTGGGCGCGGGCACGGTGCTCACGGCCGACCAGGCACGGGAGGCCGTGGCCGCCGGCGCCGAGTACCTGATCGCGCCGGACACCGATCCCGAGGTGATCGCGGAGGCGCATCGCCTGGGCCGGCCGATCTTCCCGGGGGCATTCAGCCCAAGCGAGGTCGCGCGCGCCTGGAAGCTGGGGGCAGATCTGATCAAGCTCTTCCCCGCTGCCCGACTGGGCCCCGCCTACTTGAAGGATCTGCGCGGTCCCTTCCCACAGATCCCGCTCGTGCCGGTGGGGGGAGTGGATGCCTCGAACTGCGCCGATTACTTCCGCAACGGCGCCGTCGCCATCGGCGTCGGGGGGAAGTTGGTCGACCGGGCGCTCCTGCGCGAGGGCCGCTACGACGAGATCACGCGGCGCGCGCGAGAGTTGGCCGCCACCGTCCAGGTCGCCCGCCAGTCTGGCTAGGGGCGAGAGAGAAACGGGCTGCCTGCCACGCAGAAGCGCCAGAGATACTCCGTGCCCTCCCGGATGCCAACGCGCGGCCGGGCAACGATTTCCAACGGCCCGGACGACGCTTCGCGGATGCTTAGCCGGCTCTCCACCAGGTCGAGGCGGTTCTCCTCGCGCCCGATGGCAAACGCCTGGCAGATTCGCGCGGGTCCGGCGGCAAGCTCCTCATCGCGGATCCGCCGGGGACGCGCTCCTGCCCGGCGCGCGCGCATCGCATCGAGGCCGGCCACCGGTTCCACCGCGCGGATCAGGACCGCCTCGGCGATCCCCTCTGGCTGCGTCACCGCGTTGAAGCAGAAGTGCATCCCGTAGGTGAAGTAGACATAGGCGAAGCCGGGCGGGCCGAACATCGGGGCGTTCCGGGGCGTCTGCCCACGCGCGGCGTGGCAGGCGGGGTCATCGCGCAGGTAGGCCTCCGTCTCCACGATCCGGCCGGCCACGATCCCCTCCCCCGGCACGTCATGCACGAGGAGCTGCCCGAGAAGCGCCCGCGCCACGACCAGCGTCTCCTGGAGGTAGAAACCGCGCGGCAGTGGCGGTAAGTCGAGGAGAGCCCGGCGCGCGTCCTCTCTCATCGGGCACCGCTCCGGCTTCGCTCCGCGGCCGTGTGGACCACGAGATTTACCCCGAGGGCGACCGCGGATTCGTGCTCGGGATCGGTGGCATCCTGCCACCGCCGGCCCAGAAACGCCGGTGAAAAGAGGATGGCGGGCCGGCCCTCTACGGGGATCGCCATCAGGGGAAACAGCTTCGCGCCCGGTGCTCCCGGGATGCGGTAGTGCGCGGAATAGAGCGCGTGCGTTGCCGGCAACCGCTCGGCTTCGCCACCCGCGAGCGCCTCCATCTGGGCGCTCAACGCGTCGCCCGCCTCTCCATCCGCGCCGTCGATAAAGAGGATGCCGCCCCCTCGGAGATACGCGAATAGGGCAGCGCGCTCTTGCGGATCGAGCGTGACGTTGCTGGCGGCTCGGAGGTAGACCAGCAGCGCATCGGCGGGAATCGCGTCGGGGGCCACCGTGCCCGCGGAGGTCACCTTGAGTGCCGTACGCTTGCCGATCTCCGCGAGAAGCGCCGGCATTGAGCCGCTCGGGGGCAGCCCGGGGAGCGCGAGACCCTGCAGAACGCGGAAGCTGCCCGTTAGGCCCGCGTGAGTCCCATCCGCGGGGATCCGCGGCTTCTCTGCTCCGGAAACCACGGCGGCTCCGGATCCCTCCGGCGTGCTCTCCTCGCTCGAAGGTGCCGGCGGCTCGGAGGGGGTCTCCACCCCGGGAGCAGGCGCTTCAGGCAGAGCCGTGGCGGCGGTGTCGCCTGTGGGCACGGCCTTCCTCGCCGGTGCGCCGGCCATCTCCATGCCCCAGCCTGGATCCGCCGCCTCGTCTGTCGCGTTCTCCGGGGTATCCGCATCGGGCGTCGCGGGATCAGGCGTTTTGGCAGCCGGGGTCTCCTCAGCGCGAGACGTCTCCCCCGCCTCTGCCTGCGCCACCATGACGCCTTCCGGCGAGGCGTCCGTGCTCGTGCCGGGCGCCGCTTCCACGACGGGATCCGTGGGCCGCTCATCGGGCACGGAGACCACCGGCCCTGCGTCTGCTTTCGCTATCTCTACAGGCTCCCCGGCTGCCGCGGGCTCATCCGGAGTGTCCACGAGGGCGGGTGAATCTGCGGGCTTCTCGGCTTCCGCCGATGGCTCCGGAGCGTGGCGCGCCTCCGAATCGACATGGGGCGAGCTGCCCGAGGGAAGCGGGCGCAGTTCACCGCCGAGGGGCACATTCCAGAGCGGAGGCGGAAGCAGCTTCTCGTCGTCGTCGAACCACGGGAGCACCGGCATCGGCAGGGTGGCGATCCGCATCGGGGCGAAGAAATCGGCACGGAGCGCCGCGATCCGCGCTTCTGCCTGCCGCTGTTCCTCGAGGGTGAGATCAGGCGCGGCGGGTGGCGGGAGCGCCACGGGGTGCGCGCGCCCGCCCGGCAGGCTCACATCCGGAACCCCTTCGGGCTGCTGGGCAGGCTCCCACTTCATCAGGCGAATCCGCGTATAGCGCGGCGTGCTGGCGGTAGGAGTCCGAAACGTGACGCGCCCCAGTGCCCCAAGCCCGACGGCATGGATCACCACCGACAGCACGAGCGGGCCCGGCAGAGCGGCACGGACCCAACGCCGCGCGCCCGCGAGCGGTATCCCCACGCGCGTGCCTGTCCGGTGGCGCATGGCGCGCGCCCAAGCGCGCACTTCCCGCCATCGCCGTGCAAGCAGCGCCGCCACCTTCCGGGATCGCGTCGCCAGGAACGTTCGCTCCGGCACTCCAGGCGTCTTCACCGGGTGCTCCGCCCGGTGGAGGCGCCTGGTCAAGGCGCGCCGGCGCGATTCCGCTTTCCTCCGCCCTTTCCTCTTCGCCGCCATCCCCGCTATCCGATCCCCATAGTCACACGCGTCCGAGACAACAGAACACAGGTCACCCGCCCCAGTCTATCCAGTGAGAAAAGGTATTCCCCGCTTCCTGACACCTGGTGCTGAGATCCGGCGTTCAGTCCTGCTCTAGCTGGACGGCAGGCCGGTCGCCGCCCAGGTCGAGCTCGGTGGCGAGAGCCAGGTCGCTCAGGCCAGCCAGCTTGGCCGCCTCGATGGCATGTGCCACCCGCTCGTAGGGCACCAGGCGGTCGGCGCGGATGATCACCACCCGGGTCCGCCGGTCATTGGCGGCAGATGCCAGCCGGTGCACGAGGTCGCCAGACGCGGTCGCCTCGTCGTCGATATAGACGCGCCCGCTGCGCACGATGGTGACAACCACGCCCTCTGGCTGCTCGCCCTGCGCCTCCGCCGACGCCACGCGAGGCAGGCGCATCTCCAGCCCGCCCTCATTGCCCAGAATCGTGGCCGTCATCATGAAGATGACGAGAAGCACCAGCAACACGTCCGTGAAGGGGACGAAGTTGATCTGGGTGATCATCCGATCTCGACGCGCATGGCGGCGTCGTGACGTCGCGTGCATCCGTCCCCCTCCAACAGAAAGTAAAGCAGCTCCGACCGGGCCGCATCCAAACGGGTTTCGATGCGACCGATTCGATTCAGGAAGGCGTTGTAGGCAACCACCGCGAGGATGGCGATGACGAGGCCGGCCGCCGTGGCCACCAGCGCCTCGCTGACTCCGCCCGCCACCACGGCGGTACCCGCCTGCCCGCGCGCCTGAATGTCACGAAACGCGCGCATGATCCCCAAGACGGTGCCGAAGAGGCCGATGAAGGGGGTGATCCCCCCGATCGTGCCGAGCACCGGGAGGTTGCTCTCCAGATCATCCATCGCCAGGTTGGAAGCGTGTCTCATCGCGTCCTCCATCTCCTGGCGGGGGCGGCCCAGCTTTGCCAGGCCGGCAAGCGCCACGGCCGAGATCGGCACGGGCGCGCGCTGGCAGATCTGCCGCGCCTCTTCCAGATCGCCACGCGCAAGTGGCTCGCGCAGCTGCTCGATCAGGCCGCCGGCATCCACGCGGGCTCGCCGAATCGCCAGTAACCGCTCGAGCGATACGGCGAGCGCAAGCACCGAACAGAGCAACAAGGGATACATCGCCACGCCGCCGTGGCGTATCACATCAAGAACGCTCTCCAACTCTTCCACTCCCCCCAGGGGCAACAAGCACAACCAATGCCGAAACACACCCAACACACCCTATTAGGTGCATCCCCAAGGCGAAAGGTTCCACCAACACCACGGCCCAGCGACTGCTCCTCGATCAGGCAGCCGCCGGGCCGACAGTGCAACCATCCCGGGCGTGGCAGAAGGCACCCTGGGCCATGCTGCTCGCTCCTATCTGACGCTCGCTGGCACGCCGTGGTTCACCAAGGCGTAGAGCCATTCAGCGGCGCACTCCGCGGAGCGTCAGCGCTTGCCCCCCGCGGCGAGGGCCGCATCGCCTCCCTGGATCTGCTTGCGCAACACCTCGACCGCGCGGTCCAACTGCGGGTCACTGGTGCTCGTCTCCGCGGCGAACGGATCCTCGTCCGGGCCCCGCGCCACTACCTTATAGTCCGGCTCGATACCCTTGTGGTTGATATCCGTCCCGTTCGGCGTGAAGTACTTGGCGGTCGTGATCTTGAGCGCGCCGCGATTTCCATCGCTCTCAAGCGGGATGATCGTCTGCACTAGACCCTTGCCAAAGGTGGTCTCGCCCACCAGCTTGGCAATCTTGTGGTCTTTCAGACAGCCAGCGACGATCTCCGAGGCCGAGGCGCTATCGCGGTTCACCAGGACCACGACCGGCGTGTTGGCCGGCAGGTACTTGCGATGCTCGCCGTTGAACTGACGCCGGTTGGCGCTGTAGGCGCGCCGATTCCCGCCCGCTTCCTGGATGAAGACGACCGGGCCCTCTTCTAGAAAGCGACTGGCCACGCCGATGGCCACATCCAGGAGCCCGCCCGGATTGCCGCGAAGGTCGAGCACGATTCCCTTCACCCGCTTCTTGCCCAGCTGGACGAGCGCCCGGTCGAGCTGATTCTCGGTATCCTCGTTGAACTGGTGAAGCCGGACGTAACCGATCTCGGTCTGCTTCTCGTGCCCGGAAGGCGGTCCGGCGCTGAACTTCACCTCATCCGGTTTGATGACGGCGCGCTCGACCACGAGCTTCACCGGCTTCGTGGGGTTGTCTGATCCCTCCGGACGAGAGGGATCGCGACGGCGACCAACGGTCAGCTCCACCGTGGTTCCGGCGGGGCCGCGGATGAGGTTTTTCGCCTTATCGATATCCATGCCGACGGCGTTTGTGCCGTTGATCTTGAGCAGAATATCGCCGCGCTTGAGCCCGGCCGCGGCAGCGGGTCCGTTGGGAATGGGCGCCAACAGAATGTGCCGCTGGTCTCGCGACTGCTGCAGATAGGCACCGATCCCCTGGAACTGCCCCTGGTTCTGCTCGATCATCTGCTTATACGCCTTGGGATCCAGGAAGCGCGTATAGGGATCGCCCAGCGACCGGAGGAGGCCATCGAGGCCGGCGTAGATCAGATTGTTGTCGTCCCATCCGGGCACGCCCACCAGCCGATAGCGCTGCCGCACCAGCGTATAGGTCTCCCAGAAGACCTCCAACGGCTTCACCGACGATTCGTTCGCCTCGCCGGCGCCGCCAGACGTTCCCCCCAGAACCTGGGAGATGTGGACTGGAAGCGGCGATGGAGATGCGAACGCCACGACGTGATAGAGGAAGCCAACCAGGAAAGCGAGCAGCCCCGTGATGGCAAACCCGAAGAGTGTGTGGCGGAACCGATTCTCTTTCATCTAGGCTGCCCCTCCGCTCTTGATCCAGGCAATCGCGCGTTGCAGCGCCTGATCCTGGGCACTCCCACGCGAGGTCACCGCCACGTCAGGCACCACTCCCTTGCCCTCGATAAGCACCGGGGCCTGCGCCGTGGGCCCGAAGAAGAGCCCCGTCGTCAGCAGAATCGCCGAGTCACCCGGCATCCGGAAAAGATCCTGCCGCCCGGCCCGGCCCTGCGTGGTAACACCGAGAAGCCGGCCGGCGCCGCGGCCCTTCACCGCGGCGGCCACCAGCTCGGCCGGGCCCGCCGTCGTATCATCGATGAGCACCGCGAGCCGGCGTACCTCGGGCCGCGCATCCTGGGTACTCGCGTCTACCGCGCGCATCTTGCCGCCCTGCTCCTTCAGCCACGCCACCGGTCCCTGCGGCACGAAGAGGCTGGCCACCGCGCACGCCTCTTCAAAGGTACCCTCGGCGTTGCGGCGCAGATCCAGCACCACCCCGCTGACGCGCGAAGCGGCCATCTCTCGAAGCTTCGCCTGCACCCCCTCGGCGGCGCCTACCCCCAGGGTTTGGATAGCAATCACGCCAACTCCATCCACCACCCGGCTCGTTACCAGGTCAACGCGCGTCTCGCGCATCGGCACCGAGACATCGATCGGCTTGGCGGCGCCCTCGCGCTGGATCGCCAGGCGCACCGAGCCCTCCACGGGCATCAGCAACATGCGTTCCAGCGTGTCGAGGTTCTTGGTAAAGATGAACTTGCCGTTGACCTTGCGGATCACGTCGCCCGGGAGCAAGCCGGCGGCCTCCGCGGGCCCGCCCGGCACAGTCGTAACGATGAAGACCTCATACCGGTAAAGCGGCGTGCCCTCCGGGGAACGCGCCACGGAGTTGAGATCCACCGGGTCGTCATAGGCTGGCCAGGAGTCCTCGTCTTCCTCGGACACCCCCTGCTGCGGCTTTCCGGTCTGGTTCGCGGGCGGCTGCTCCTTGCGCACGTCCAGTACCGCTCCGATCCCGCGGTAGATGCCGCGCTGGCGCTCCGCGTAGGCCTTCAACTGATCCGGCTCGAGATAGCGCGAGTGGGGATCGCCCAGCGAGTCGATCATGTTGTCTGCCGTGCCGAAGGCCAGCACCGTGTCGTTTTCAATCTTCTCGTAGTAGTTGGCGCGCAGGCGGCGCTCTACGTTGGAGAAGAGATCCAGGGGCCGGAGATCCGTCTGCTTCGCCAGGTTCCCAGCAGGCAGCGAGAGCGGCGAGCGCCCCGCGATCCGAAGCACCGATCCGTACATCTCCAGGCCGCGCGTCTGCCGGTTGCTTTGCACCAACCGATAGGCGCTTCCTCCCGCGGTGAAGGCGCCGGCGACAAAACCCACCAGCACCAACACCCATGCCGCACGCCTCATCGCGATCCTCATACAGGCATCCCCATTTCGCCCTTCAGTCATACCTGGAACCCTGGCTGGCAGGCCCCCTGATTAGTCTTCCGCGGAAGCCCCGTCTCTAAACGCTTCTGCCGCTCCAAGCGTCATCGCCAGGAGCCGATGCTGCCCAGAGACTCACTCTTCCCCTGGTGAGGACCCTCCCCAGGAGATTAGAGTTCCACGCGCCCACAATGTTTGCCAAACGTCGCGGTCAGTGCGACAGCGGGTTCACCGGCCGGCCATTGATGCGCACCTCGAAATGGAGGTGCGGCCCGGTGCTGAATCCGGTGCTGCCAACCCGGCCAAGGATCTGCCCCTTTCGGACACGCGCCCCTTCGGACACGGCCAGCGAGGAGCAGTGGGCATAGAGCGTGGAGCGCCCATTGCCGTGGGCGACCACCACGCAGTTGCCATACCCCCCCCACCACCCCGCATGAACGACGACGCCATCCCCGACCGCTGCAATCGGCGTGCCGGAAGGCGCCGCGATATCGACGCCTGTGTGTAGCTTGGTCACTTTCAGAATCGGATGGAAGCGCGTCCCGAAGTGTGAAGTGATCTGCCCCGCCACCGGTCGGGCAAATCGCCCGCGCCAGGGGTTTGGAATCCGCCGGTCGATGTCCGAGCGGGCTTCAAACGCCTTCAGCATCCGCTCCACCTCGCGCGAGTTCTCCTCCAACTCGGCTAGGGCCGCTTCCAGCCTCGCCCGGTCGCGCTTCAGCGTCTCTTGAATCTGGCGCTGCGTCTGCAGGCAATCGGTCACCGCCACGATCTGCCGCTCGTGCGAGACGCGCAGACGGGCGACGTCGTCCCGCCGGGCCGCCAGCCGGCGCGTCTGGAGCGCAATCGCCGCCTTCTCCGCCTTGATGCGGTTCAACAGGCGAACATCGTGGTGGACTATGCGCTGAAGCACGTAGCCACGGCTGGTCAGATCCCACATATCGTTGGACTGGAGCAAGACCGTCGCGTAGCTCACCGTGCCGTACTTGTAAATGTCGACCAGGCGCCCGCGGAGTTGGATGACATGCGTCGCCAGCTGCCTCTGGGCGATATCGAGGCGCTGCTGCGCATCCGCCAGATCCCGCTCCGCGCAGGCAAGCCGGGCGCGCACCTGGCGCAGGCGCTCGCGCGCGCATCGGAGGTTCTCCTGGCTCTCGCGCAACTCCTCGGAAACCTTGCGCTGGCGGTGCTTCGTGTGGCGCAGTTGCCTCCGCGTGCTCCGGATCTCCTGGCGCAGGCTCGCCAACTTGCGCTGCGTGGCCTTTTTGGTCGCCGGCGCGCTCTTCCGCTTCGCGGCGTGGGTCACACTCGCCAGCGAGACAATCGCCCATACCATCGCGCAGAGGATCGCCAACCCACGGCGTGTCCTACGAAACAACAAAACTTCATCCTCACCCATGCAGGTATCGGCGCACGGATAGAAGGCTGGCAAACAGCCCCAAACCGACCCCGGCTCCGATCAGCGCGGGGCCCTGCGCCCAGAACAGCTCCGCCGATGGCGGGAGCAGCTCCAGGAAAGGCACGGCGCCGCGCACCTCCCGGTACAGGTATGAATAGCCTGCCGCCAGGAGGAGCAAGGCCCCCAACGCCCCCGCCATTCCATGGAACGCCCCTTCCAACAGGAAGGGCGTGCGCACGCAGGCGTTCGTCGCGCCCACAAGCTGCATGATACTGATCTCTCGGCGGCGCGCGTACACCGTGAGGCGGATGGTGTTGCTCACGATGACCGTCGCCACCACTGCAAGAATAGCCACCGCGATGGCCCCACCCAGGCGTATCGCGCGCACGATAGCCGCCATGCGCTCGGCGGCAACGCGCGTGTCCGTCACTTCGTCCACCCCCGGCAGAACACGGATCCGGTCTGCCAGCGCGCCCATCTGCTCCAGGTCCTCCACATGCACGGTGAACGCATCGGGCAGGGGGTTGACGTTCCCCAAGTCGCTCATCTCCACCGTCCCTTGCAGACGGTGGCACAGCTCCGGCCAGGCATCCTCTTTGCGGACCAGCTGGCACTCCTTCACGCCGGGCATCGCGGCAATGCGCTTGCCCAGCTCATCGCGCTTGTCGGACGCCAGGTGCATCTCGAGGAAGACGCGCATCTCAAAACGCCCACACAACGTGCGCGCCATCTCATCCAGGTTGACGATAGCCAGGCGCAGGCTGCCAAGCAAAAAGAGCGAGACGGCTATCGTGCTGATCGCGGCCAGGCTCATCAACGCATTCCGGCGGATGCCGGTCAACGTCTCTTGAAGCAGGAATTCAAGGTGTCTGAAATTCATCCGGGCTATAGCCCCCTCCGACCTCATCCCGGACGACTCGGCCACGTTCCAAAGTGATGACGCGCTTGCGCAGGGCATTCACCACCGCCCGGTCGTGGCTCGCCACCACCACCGTGGTCCCGCGGATATGGATATCGTTGAGTAGCTGTGCGATGCCCTGCGACATCTCCGGGTCCAGGTTGCCGGTCGGCTCATCTGCCAGCAAGATGGGTGGGTTGTTGACAATCGCACGGGCGATGCAGCACCGCTGCTGCTCCCCCCCGGAAAGCTGCGAGGGGTAGGCATCCGCCCTGCGGCCCAGGCCGACCAGGTCCACCGCGGTGCGGACTCGGCGACGAATCTCGCGATAGGGAACTCCAATCGCGTGCAAGGCATAGGCGACGTTCTCGTAGACCGTCTTTTGGGGCAGCAGCTGAAAGTCTTGAAAGACAACTCCCAGGCGGCGGCGCAGGTAAGGCACGCGGCTGGGATGCAGAGTGGTCACGTCCTCGCCCGCGACAGTGACACTCCCCCGGATCGGCAGCACGCCCCGGTACACCAGCTTGAGGAGGGTGGACTTCCCGGTGCCGGTCGGCCCCACCAGGAAGACGAACTCCCCTTTCTCAAAGTGCAGGTCAATGTCGCAGAGCGCCTGGACTCCGTTGGAGTAGGCGACGGATACATTCTGGAAATCGATCATGGCGGTCCCCCCACGCGCACTCCGCCGCACTTCGCCTCGCATACATGGGGGACGGAGCGTCACGCCGCCATGGCTTGCGGGTCAGTGGCCGGACGCGAGTACCCCAGGCCCTCCACCGGGAGTCGCTCGCGCGGGGGTTGCCCCCTCCACGGTATGATGGCTGCCGGATCCTGCAATGAACCCAGTACCCACATTATATCGGTGCCGCCTCCGGTTGTCAATGCGAGCCAGCGGCCGACCTAGCCTGCGCGCTCCCTCCGGAGGCGGTGCTCACCCGTGTGCGGCGATCAATCACCGCGCGATCCGGGTGGGGCGGTTATTCACTGCCGGTGCCCCTTCCTGCCGGCGCCATGCCACACATGGAGGGGACGCATGCGATTCCCGGGCCGGCGGCTTGTTTGACATCTCACGAGCGGTTTCGTATAATGCCGAAGAGGGGGGAACGATCGATGGATACCACCCGCATGCTCTCGCCCGGCGATGAGGAACGCACCCAGGTCGTCGCATCGGGCAGCGATCAAACCCAGGTTGTATTCGATCCCAACCGCACGCAGTACGCGCCGCCACCAGGAGCGGGTGACGCGGACCGCACCCAGTACGCTGCGCCGCCTGCCCAGGGCTTGCAGCTTCACTGCCTTGTGGAGAATGCCTGCGCCCCGGCCGCGCGCAATACGCGCTCGCACCTCCTCGTTCAGGTGCAGGCGCCCGAGGCCGCCTATGGCCGCCGGCTGCCGATCAACCTGTGCCTCTGCATCGACCGCTCGGGCTCGATGGAGGGCGAGCCGCTCGACTACGTCAAGCGCGCTTGCGCCCATGTGGTGGACCTTCTCGATCCCAACGATGTCCTCTCCGTGGTCACCTTCGCCGAGGAGATCGAGGTGGTGATGCCCGCGCGTCGCGTGGTGAACCGGGAGCTGATCAAACAGCACATCCTGCGAATCGATACGGGCAACACCACCAACCTGTATGATGGGATCCTGGTGGCCGGGCGGCAGGTGGCATCCGTCCAATCGCCTGCCTATCTCAACCGCCTCCTGGTGCTCACCGATGGCGAGCCAACCACCGGGATCAAGGATTTCCAATCGATTGTGGGCCAGGTGGCCGAGTTGAAAAGCCGCGGGATAGCGGTCACCGCGCTTGGCTTTGGCCCCGACTACAACGAGGAGCTGATGGCGGGCATCGCCCGGCGCAGCGGTGGCAACTACTACTTCATCTCGCGGCCCGAGCTGATCCCCGAGGTGTTCCGCAAAGAGCTCGAATCGCTGATGACCGTTGTCGCCAAGAATCTGCGCCTCCGGCTGAACCTGACGCGCTGGACCCAGATGCGCCAGGTGTATGCCGGCCAGCCCGCCTTCGGGCCGCGCACCGTCGATCTCGACCTGGTGGACCTGGAGCGAGGCGCGCTGATCACGGCGCTCGCGGAGGTGGAGCTGCAGCGCCGGCCGGCGGGCGTCTATCGCGTGGCGCAGGCTGTGCTCAACTACGATGACCTGGCGACCGGGCGCACCCAGCAACTGATGGCCGACGCCGTGGTGGAGTTCGTCACCGATGAGAGCCGCGTGCCAGCAGGCATCAACCCGGTGGTTTTGCGGGAAGTGGAGGTCGCCCAGGCCTCGCGCCACCTGGAACGCACGGTGATGGGAATGCGCACGCAGGCGCTCTCTTCTGGCGCCGCCATCGCGGAGCTGGAGCGCACGCAGGCCCTGCTCACTGCCCAGGGCCGCATCGATGAGGCGCAGGAGGTGACCCAGGCCATTGTCAGCATCCGGCAGGGTGACAGCGGAGCCGAAGCAGAGAAGACGCTGATGGGAACCATCCTCGACCTGGAGCAGGGAAAGCGCAAAGCATAACACGTGCTCCGCAAGCTCGCCCCTTGGGGCTACGGTGATCGTTTCGTGGCGTGATGAGAGCGGGGAGGTGGCAGAGCGGTCCGGATTCGCCGGCGTGGCCGGTCTCCTGATCGAGCCCGTCTCCCCTTTCACCCTCTCGTCACTTAGGCCCAGCGGGAACGGGAAACCATGAACACAGACGAAGATCGCACCATAGTCAGCAGCACGGTGGCAGAACCGCCCGCCGGAGAGGCCACCATCGCCTTCGCGCAGGACGAGGCGGATCGCACCCAGATGGCCGTCTCACAGACGTGCCCGGTCTGCCAGACCACGAACCCGCCCGGCGAGATCTACTGCGCCGAGTGCGGCTTTCTCCTCTCCAGCACCCCGTCGGAGACCGTGGAGGAGGTAGCCACCCCTGGGGCCCGCCTGGTAGCAGACGATGGACGCGAGTTCACCCTCAACCCCGGGCCCAACAGCGTGGGCCGCATCCATGCCGACCTCCTCCTCACCGACCCCTCCATCTCCCGGTCGCACGCGGCGATCACTCTGGAGGAGGGCCGGTGCCTCGTGGAGGACCTCGGGAGCACCAACGGCACGCGCGTCAACGGCGAGAGCCTGGCACCCCACCAGCCGCGCGCGCTTCGCGACGGCGATGAAATCTCTTTCGGCGGGGTAAGCCTGCGCGTGGCGCTCCCGGAGGAATATGCCGCATCCCCGGAAACTGTCCCCGAGGAGGCGCCGACCGCGCCTGCCGAGCCCAGCCCGGCGCGGCTCATTGATGAGGAGAGCGGCACCGAGTACCCCATCCCGACCGGCACCCTGACGATGGGCCGGCGCGCCGCCAACGACATCGCCTTCCCCACCGATCCCTACATCTCTGGCCGGCACGCGCAGGTGAGCTTCGACGGCGAGACGCTCACGCTCACCGATATCGGCAGCACCAATGGCACCGCTGTGAACGAGGAGCGGCTGACGCCCAACGTGCCGGTCACCTTGGAAGATGGCGACCTGGTCCAGATGGGCCAGCGCCGGCTCCGCGTCCGGCTGACGCCCGTTCCGGAGGCAGAAAGCGAGCCCGCGGCAGAAGTCACCGGGTCCCTGGCGGCAGAAACCTCGCCGCCAGGAGACGAAATACCCGAGTAAGAGCGCCGTGCCCTATCCGGGTAGGGCGCGCCCGCCCGGATGCGGCTATCGCTCCGGGCGGAGCTGCGGGAAGAAGATCACATCGCGGAGCGAGGGCTGGTCCGTCACCAGCGCGGCCAGCCGGTCGATCCCGATGCCGAGGCCGCCGGTGGGAGGCATGCCATACTCGAGGGCGCGGATGAAATCCTCGTCGTAGGGATGGGCTTCCTCGTCGCCGGCCGCGGCCATCGCCACCTGCGCCTCGAAGCGCTCGCGCTGGTCGAGGGGGTCATTCAGCTCGGAGAAGGCATTGACCACCTCCTGCCCACCGATGAACGCCTCGAACCGCCGCGTCAACGTGGGATCATCGGCCCGCTTCTTGGCGAGGGGCGAGAGCTCCAGCGGGAAATCGGTGACGAACGTGGGCTGCACCAGCCGCGGTTCGCACGCCTTCTCGAACACCTTGTCGATGATCCCGCCAATGGCGTACTCCTCGTCCATCGGCAGGCCAAGCCGGCGCCCAACAGCGCGCGCGGACTCGACGGTCGCGAACTCCTCGCGGTCCGCACCCGCGCACTCCCGGATGAGCTCCATCATGCTCACCCGCCGCCACGGCGCGGTCACATCGATCTCCTGGCCGGCGAACGTGAACCGCGGGCCGCCGTGAACGCAGGTCACCACGTGGCAGATGAGCTGCTCGGTGAGCTCCATCATGCCTTCCAGGTCCGTGTAGGCCTCATAGACTTCCAGGAGGGTGAACTCCGGGTTGTGGCGCGGGGAGATTCCCTCGTTTCGGAAGACGCGGCTCAGCTCGAAGACCTTCTCCAGGTTGCCGATGACCAGGCGCTTGAGGTAGAGCTCGAGCGAGATGCGAAGGTGAAGATCCGCATCCAGAGCGTTGTGATGCGTCAGGAAGGGCCGGGCCGCCGCGCCGCCGGCGAGGGGCTGGAGCACGGGAGTCTCCACCTCCAGGAAGCCGCGGTCCTCCAGGAACCGGCGCACCTCGCGAACAATCTTCACGCGCTGGAGCAACGGCTCGCGCGCCCACGGATTGACGATCAGGTCAAGATAGCGCTGCCGATAGCGTTGCTCCACATCCTGAAGCCCGTACCACTGCTCCTCGCCCTTCTGCTTGCCAATCGGGAGTGGGCGAAGCGCCTTGGAGAGGATCTGGAACCGATCCGCCTGGATGGTGATCTCGCCGGTGCGCGTGCGGAAGGTAATGCCATACACTCCGAGAAAATCGCCAATGTCCAGAAACTCTAGAAGCGCGAACTGCTCGGCGCCGATGAGATCCAGCTTCAGGTAGACCTGGATGCGCCCGGATGCGTCCAGCAGGTGCAGGAAGGCGGCTTTCCCCATGACGCGCATGGAGACGACGCGGCCGCAGACCGCCACGGGCTCGGCGCTCTCCGCGAGGGCGTCAAAGTGCTCTAGGATCTCGGCCGCCAGATGGGTGCGGTCAAAGCGCTCCGGGCGATAGGGGTCAATGCCCCGAGCGCGCAACGCTTGCAGCTTGGCAAGCCGCTGTTCAAAGAGGTCATCAACGTTCGATACTTGCTGGTCCATTATTCCTACTCAGCACGAATCTCCTCGATACGGTATTGGGCGGTCCCGGCGGGCGTGCGCACATCCACTGTATCGCCGGGACGCCGGCCCAAGATCGCCTCGCCCACGGGCGACTCGGTCGAGATCTGGCTCCGTTCCGGCGCGGCTTCCAAGGGGCTGACGAGTTTCAGGGCGAGCTCACGGCCCGTTGAGAGGTTGGTCACGCGAACGCGGGAGCCCAGATGTGCTTCATCGGTGCGAATATCCTCGGGCGCCAGGATGCGGGCGCGCGTCAGGATCTCCCGCAGCTCCTGGATTCGCCCCTCGATAAACGCCAGTTCGATCTTGGCACTGTCATAGGCGGCATCCTCGCCCTCGTCGCTCGTCGGTTTGGTATCACGAAGGCGCGCGCGAACCTCCTGGCGGGTCACGGTCGTCAGGCGGTTTAGCTCCTCCTCGAAGCGCCGAAACCCCTCAGGAGTCAGAACGATCTCCTTCTCTCTTTGTACTGCCACGGCGCAATCCCCCAACGTGCGGTACATAAACGACAAGCACTGACCACGCTCCAACCAGCGCGATCAGTGCTCCTGACAGGCGTCATTATATCATGGAGGCCGTCCGCTGTCAACGCCATACCAGCCACGCCTGGGGTTCCGAGATAAGGAATCCGAAGCCTCGGAGGCAGCGCGCAAGCCGGCGCGCGGCGATAGATCACCGCGCTGCTTGCGAGCGAAGCCCTGCCGGGCTGGATTGGACGATACACCCGGGTGTCCCAAAACGGCGGTGGCTGGAAGGGGAAGCCCCGAAGGGGCTTTTCAAAGAAGTGGCGTGGTGCTTCGAGATCCGCGCGCGGGCTGGTTGCCTAACCCCCGGCGCCTTCCCTGGCCTCCGGCCCCGCGCCGCCCCCAGGGGAGGGGGGACGACCGCGTGGCACTCTCGGGATCCCAGCCCAAAGCAGACGCCTCTTGACTCGCCCCTGCCCCTATGGTATACTCACGCCAAACTATCAGGCCCCATAGGTTCTAGCGAATGATGAGCAAGCCCGCGGGGAACGAGCGATCGACGCCACTCCCCTTCGACCTGGTGCGCGAAGAGCTCCGTCAGGTGGACGAGCTCTTGCTCCAGGAGACGTGGTCGGCGGTAACGGTCGTTCGTGACATCTCGCATCACATTTTGGGCGCCGGGGGGAAGCGACTCCGCCCGGCGTTGTTGTTGACTACCGCACGCGCCGCGGGCTACCAGGGGGATTGGGCCGTCCGCCTTGCCCTCTGCATGGAGCTGCTCCATACCGCCACGCTGATGCACGACGACGTGCTCGATCACTCCGATTGGCGTCGGGGTCGCGAGACCGCGCACCGGCGATGGGGGCAGAGCGCGTCGATCCTCACTGGCGACGCCATGTTCGCGCGCGCGATGCGCATCTTGGTCGACTACGGCAGTCTGCCCATCTTGAGCGCGGTCACCACCGCAGTGATTCGGGTCTGTGAAGGCGAAGTCCTGGAGATTGCCCTTCAGGGCGATCTGGACATCGCCCCGGAGACCTACCTGCAAATCATCGACGCCAAGACGGCCGCCCTGATCGCCGTCTGCTGCAGGGCCGGCGGGATGCTAGGAGAGACCACCCCAGCCCAGGTGGAGGCGCTCGGCACCTTTGGCTTCCACCTCGGCATGGCTTTCCAGATGGTGGATGATCTGCTCGACTTCACCGCGGTTCGCGAGCGTTGGGGGAGGCCGGCCGGCGAGGACCTGAAAGAGGGTCGCATCACCCTGCCGGTCATCTACACGCTCCAGCGCGCCACTCCCGAGGATCGCGAGCGCCTGCGTACCATTTTGAACGCCCCGTCGGCCGCGGTTGAGAGCATGGATGAGGTGTTGAGCCTCTTGCAGCGCTATGGAGGCTTCGAAGCAGCGCGCGCGGATGCCGTCGCGCACACCCGCGCCGCGCGCGAGAGCCTATCGGCTCTGCCGGCTTCCGCTGCTCGCGACGCGCTCGCCGCGCTTGCCGACTATGTCGTCGCCCGCGACCAATAGACAAAACAGGGCGACCACCCAATTGGGTGATCGCCCCGTGCTATGATCTCAGTTCGCGTGGATCGACCGGTTTACCAGCGGCCCCCGCCACCATAGCCACCACCGTAGCCGCCGCGGCCGCCGCCGCGCGGTGCGCGCTCGCGGGCCTCGTTCACGGTCAGGGTGCGGCCATCAAGGTCAGTGCCATTGAGCTGCGCGATGGCGGCATCCGCCAGTTCGTCCGTGGCCATCTCGACGAAGCCGAAGCCGCGGCTGCGGCCCGTCTCGCGATCGGTCACGATCGCGGCGTCGGTCACCTGGCCGATCGCCTCGAACGCTTCACGCAGTCCATCAGAAGTGGTGTTGTAGGACAATCCGCCTACAAAGATCCGTTTTGCCATGGGATGGCTCCTCTCCCCCTCATTGGTTGCACGTGCGTCTCCAGAAGGCGCTGCTCGGGACGGAAGAACCATCACCGCATCAAAACGAACGACACGCTTCTCGTAGGCCGCCTGAGGGTGGCCAGCGGCCTCGCACACGCGAATTATACCGCATCACGCGCAGAAAAGCAAGCCCTTAGCTCTTTCCGGCAGGGTCATTTCATTCAGCGGTCTCGGGGCCGCCCGGCGGTCAGCACGATGGTGACTGCCTGCTTGTACCGACCGGCGTACGTGCGGAGAGCCGCCGCGATGTTGTGTGCTCCGGCACGTCGC
>DUUU01000628.1 GCA_012841485.1 Armatimonadota bacterium | reverse complement strand
GTGACATCGCGGAGTGGGTGGCGCGCTCGCTCGAGAGCCCCGCCGCCAATGGCGAGGTGTTCAATGCCGTGGGCCCCGAGATCATCACCCAGCGCCGCTACTACGAGATCATCGCGGAGATACTGGGAGTGCCGCTCCGCCTGGTGGCAGTGCCCTCGCACCTTTTTCGGCGGCGCTTCGCCTCGCCGCCGCAGTTCAACTGGCACCGGCCCTACTCCTGTGCGAAGGTCACCTCGCTCTTGGGGCATGCGCCTGCGGTTGGGCCTGAAGCGATGCTGCGCGAGACGGTGGAATACATGATGGCCCATGGCCTGGTTCGAGATTGCGCCGAGGATCCTTTTGACGACCGGTTGGTGGAGCTGCTGCTGCGCCATGAAGCCGAGCTCGATGCACTCTTTGCCCAGAAGGCGGGCTGAGAGTGGGCGAGGCGCTTCCGATCCCAGGGTGGGGAAAACGGCGCGCGTGTCGAATAGGGGACCGGGCTGTGATCTGTTCAGGGCCATGAGAGCAGCGCCTCGGATCGGTTCGCCAGAGTATTGGATGTAAAGGTTTCCACTTGCGAACCCGGGAGTGCCCTTCGCGCGGCAGAGAAGCGCGCTGCGCTCCACGGGAGAGGGCTTCCACGGGCTGCATGTCGGCTGAAGGCACGTGCGCTGGCATCTTCATGCAGGTTGTGATGCCAACGCGCGCCAGACCAGGAGGGATAGATGAGTAGCGTTCGTGTGGGAATCATCGGTTACGGCGGCATGGGAAGCCACCATGCCAAGTATCTTTTCAATGGGGAAGTGCCCGACGCGGTGCTGACCGCCGTGTGTGATGTTGCTCCGGAGCGCCTGGAAATGGCGAAGAAGGTCTTTGACGACCAGGTGCAAACTTTCGAGACGGCCGACGCGCTTTTTGCCGCGGGCGTGGTGGACGCGGTGTTGATCGCGACGCCGCACTACTTCCATCCGCCGCTCGCGATCCAGGCGTTCCAGCATGGGTGCCACGTCCTCAGCGAGAAGCCGGCGGGCGTCTACACCAAGCAAGTCCGCGAGATGAACGAGGCCGCCGAGCGCAGCGGTAAAGTGTTCGGACTGATGTTCAACCAGCGCACGCTGGCTGGACACCAGAAGATGCGCGAGCTGGTGGAGTCCGGCGAGCTGGGCGAGATCCGGCGCACCCACTACGTGATTACCGATTGGTTCCGGACCCAGGCCTACTACAACTCCGGCGGCTGGCGCGCCACCTGGTCGGGTGAGGGCGGCGGCGTTCTCGCCAACCAGTGCCCGCACAACCTGGACCTGTGGCAGTGGATCTGCGGCATGCCCTCGCGCGTGCGCGCCTTCTGCTCTTTCGGGAAGTACCACGATATCGAAGTCGAGGATGACGTGACGGCCTACGTCGAGTACCCGAACGGGGCGACGGGGGTCTTCATCACGAGCACCGGCGAGGCGCCCGGCTCCAATAGCTTCGAGATCACCGGTGACCGTGGCCGGCTCGTGCTGGAGGGGGGCAAGCTCACCTTCTGGCGCACGCGCACCTCGGTGCAGAACCACATCCATGAGGCCCAGGGTGGCTTCCAGAAGCCGGAGACGTGGCAGATCGAGATCCCGGCCGGCGGGGGCGAAGGGCACAAGGGGATCACCAAGAACTGGATCCAGGCGATCACCCGTGGCACGCCCCTCCTGGCGCGTGGCGAGGAAGGCATGAACGGCGTCCAGCTCGCCAACGCCATGCTCCTCTCCACCTGGACGGACGACTGGGTAGAGATCCCCGTTGATGAAGAGCTCTTCCTCGCCCGGCTCAAGGAGAAGATCGAGACCTCGACGGTGCAGAAGAGCTCCGGCGCGGCGCTGCAGTTCGACGGCACTTTCGGCAGCGGTGCCTGAGCGATCAGGCCAACCGAACGGGCGCTCGCGCGGAGCGAGAGCCTCTCATAGCCGTTCCGAATGAGTGCCCCCTGGCGGTGGAGCACCGTGGCCCGCGGGGGAGCCGGATCAGACGGCCGGCCCCCGCGGGCGTTTTGATTCGCCCCCGTCGCTCCCTCACGCCGCTCCTGCGCCCGCGAGCTTGTCCGCCAGGCGGGTGGGCTCGGGGAGGCGATGGCCACGCGCGCACCGCAAGACGAAATCAACGGCGGTCTCGTGGCTGATGCGGTGGCCCGCGGAGACATAGACCGGCTTGACGCCCCGCCGCGTTCTGAGGGCATATCCGAGAAGCTCGCCATCGGAGGCGGTGAGCGGGGAGCGGTCACCCGGGTTGGGCCCCGGTTCTTCGGCGTGGCCGGTCAGGATGCTCTTGGCGCATCCCAGGGTGGGCCGGTCCAGGAGCACGCCGAGGTGGGTGGCGATCCCCATGCGGCGCGGATGCGCGTAGCCGTGCCCGTCAAAGAGGAGAAGATCGGG
>DUUU01000627.1 GCA_012841485.1 Armatimonadota bacterium | reverse complement strand
CGCGGGGCATGCGACGGGACAGTCCCCAGGCATCGGTGAAGCTGCGGTAGCGGCCCTCCTCCCGGATGCACGGCTTCCAGCCGGCGGGATCGCCACTGGCAACACCCCGCGTGTCGACGTGCAGGGCCTGAAGGAGATCTTCATCGACGGCGGCAAGCTGTTGGGTGAGGTCGCTGATCGCTGCTTCGCGAGGCTCCAGACCGAGAGCCGGACGCAGGCGCTCATAGGCAACGCGGTGGATTCCGGTCACCTTGGTGGAACCCAGATCAAACGGCACGCGACCCGGCTCCTGGTGCCGGAGGGTAGTCAGGATTCGCTCGCGGGAGGTCATGGCATCATCTCCTGGGGGCGGGTGCGCTGGGATGGGCGAGTGATGGCGTAACTGCGGAGCGCATCGAGGCCAACCCGGCGAAGCACCGCGCCGAAGGTCTCGCGAGGCCGGGCTCGCTCGCTCACAAAGCCGATCACGCGCGCGGCCACCTCGGGAGCATCCTCCTCGGAGACGAAGCGTGCGAGTTCCGTCCCCAGGCAAGGCCGGCGGCCCGCCTTCCCGCCCACGTAAACCGTATAGCCGGCGCGCGCCGGGCGCAAAGCGTTGTAATCACACGCCGCGACACAGTCGCCGCAGAAGTTGCACCGCTGGGGGTCGCGCCGTGGCAGGCCGCGGCGCATGACTAGCGCCCCCTCCTTGCACGCCTCGACGCACGTGCCATTCCCCTGGCACTCCCCCCGGACGAGGATCGGCTCGACGATGCCAACAAACCCGATGTCGGCGGTCTGGGGGCAGCTACACGCTTCGGCACAGCCCGAGATCGCGACACGCACGGGGATCGGGATGGCTTCGCTCTCGAGGAGCCCGCTCAGGGCCATTGCCAAGGAGCCGGCATCCACGAAGTAGCTGGCGCACCGGCCCTGCCCGGAGCAGACGGAGAGCGCGCCTCCCGTCGCGCCCTCGCTCGTAGTTCCCAAGCCGCAGGCATCGAGAAGCGCCTTGGCCGTTTGGATCTCCTCGCAGGCGATCCCCGGCACCTCCAGGCCACTGCGTCCCACGATCCGCACGAAACCGATCCCATGCCGTCGAACGACATCGCCCAGGACCATCAGCTGGTCCGCCGAGAGCATGCCCTCCGGAGCCCGCAGGCGCAGCGAGAGCCGGCAATCCGATGGATCACTGAAGTCACTCATCCCGCCCTTGATGCCGGCGAGCGGCCCCTTGGTGTCTGGCTCCCGCCGGCCTACCCCTGTTGCGTGCTTGTCCCCCTCACACGATCCGCTCAAACTCTGCCCCTGTTTCCATACTCCCAGCCGTGGTGATCGTGGCGTGCTCCTGCCGGACCTCGCCTGGCGCATGGCAGCGACAGGTACCAACGGCCGGGCGCCACGCGCCTGGGAGGGTGCTCAACACCCGGTTCGTCGCGGGCCCGATCTCCCGCCACACCACAGAGGACCCGACACACCACCTTGTGGTTCAGCGTCCTTTCTGGGGAGTATGCCGAGGCCGGAGGCCAACACGCCCGTCAGAAGAGCCCCTCGATGCCCCACTCCTCGTTCACGTTGATGCGGGTGGCCGCGGGCACCTGCGGCAGACCCGGCATCGTCAGGATATTCCCCGCGTAGACGACGATGTAGCCGGCGCCGGCAAACACCTTCATGTCACGCACGGTCACCTTGAACCCGGTCGGGCGCCCGCGCAGCGCCGCCTGATCCGAGAGGGAGTTCTGGGTCTTTGCCATGCAGATGGCGAGGTTGCCATAGCCGTGCGCGTCAATCTCCTTCAGGCGCTTCTCTGCTTCACGGGTATATTCCACACCCTCGGCACCGTACATGCGCTTGGCAATCCTCTCGATTTTGGCGCGCACCGGCTCCTCCAGGTCATAGAGGGGGCGGTAGCCGGAGGGCTGGTCAGCGAGATCCACCATCATCCTGGCGATGTCGCGCCCTCCCTCACCGCCCCTGGCCCACACATCGGCGAGGGCGACGGGCACGTCCCGGCGCGCCATGGCCTCGAACACCGCGTTGATCTCCTCGCGGGTATCGGTGGTGAAGCGATTGAGGGCCACGCCTACGGGAACGCCGAAGGCCTGCACGTTCTCCACGTGTTTTTCCAGGTTGGCCAGGCCCGCCCTCACGGCGTCCACATCCGGCTCGGCCAGCGTAGCAAGCGGCTTCCCCGCCTGGTACTTCAAGGCGCGGATGGTCGCGCTGACCAGCGCCGCGTTCGGCGTCAACCCACCGCAGCGACACTTGATGTCGAAGAACTTCTCCGCGCCCAACTCGGATCCAAAGCCCGCCTCGGTGATGCAATAATCGGCGGTGCGCAAGCCGAGGCGCGTCGCCATGAGGCTGCTCACCCCGGGGCCCACGTTGCCGAAGGGGCCGGCATGGACGAACGCCGGCCCGCCTTCAATCGTCTGTACCAGGTTTGGCTTGAGGGCCTCGCGGAGGACGGCGAGCATGGCACCCGTGGCCTCGATCTCAGCGGCGGTGACCGGCTTGCCGGCGGTGGTGTAGCCGATGATGATCCGCCCCAGACGCTCGCGCAGATCCTGCAAGCCGCCGGCCAGGGCCAGGATCGCCATCACCTCCGAGGCGGCCGTGATCTCAAAGCCCCCCTGGCGGGGCACGCCATCAGCAGGCCCGCCCAGGCCGAGCACGACATGGCGCAGGGCACGATCGCACAGGTCGAGCACGCGCGGGAACGCGATGCGTCGGGGGTCCAGATCGGGCACCTTGCCCTGGTGCAAGGCATTATCGGCCAGGGCGGCGAGAAGGTTGTGCGCCGTCGTCACGGCGTGGATATCGCCGGTGAAGTGGAGGTTGATCTCCTCCATGGGGAGCACCTGGGCGTATCCCCCTCCCGTGGCGCCACCCTTCACGCCGAAGACGGGCCCGAGCGAGGGCTCGCGCACGGCGACACACGCGCGCAGCCCATTGCGCGCCAGGCCTTGGGCCAGGCCAATCGCGAGGGTGGTCTTCCCCTCCCCGGCAGGCGTCGGCGTCATGGCAGTGACGAGGAGCAGCTTGCCGGCTGGCGCGTCGGCGCGGCGCGCCAGCGCCTCCGGCTTGATCTTCGCCTTGTGCTCGCCGTAGAGCTCCAGCTCGTCCGGCCGCACTCCCAGGCGCGCAGCCACCTCAGTCACCGGCCGCAGCACGGCCGCCCGGGCAATGGAAAGATCATCGGCCATCGTGTTCCTCCGGTGTCGCGTGTTACGAAAGCTTCCCCTGACGCGCCAACGAAAGGTAGTTGGCGCAATACTCATCCCGATCCAGGAGCGCCTCGCTCGCGTAGATGAGCGCCATCAGCGCCCCATCCAGCGGGTCGGCGATCACCGCATCCAGCCCCGCGCCCATGCACAGCACCAGAAACGCGCGGTTCAGGAGCTTGCGCGCCGGCAGCCCATAGGAGACGTTGCTGAGACCGCAAACCGTGTGGACGCCGGAGTGCGTCGCGTGGATATGGCGGATCGTCTCCAGGACATCCAGACCTGCGCGGCTGTTGGTGCTCACCGGGAAGACGAGCGGATCGAGATAGACCTGCTCAGGCGCCACTCCTGCCGCCGTGAGGTTCTCCATCAGGAACTCCGCCGCCTGAATCCGCGCCTCCGCCGTCTGCGGGATGCCGCCATCGCCCATGCAAAGCGCCACCACCCTCGCCTTGTGCGCCGTCACGAGCGGCAGAATCCGCGCGAACTTTTCGCTCTCGGCGGTGATGGAGTTGATGAGCGCCTGGCCCTTGTGAACCCTCAGCGCGGCCTCCAGCGCCACCGGGTTCGGCGAGTCGATGGCGCAAGGCAACCCGGTGGCCTCCTGGCACGTCTCCACCATCCAGACGAGCGCTTCCGGCTCGGCTTCGACGCCGACGACCGCTGCATTGCAGTCGAGGAAGTGCGCGCCGGCTTCCGCCTGCTGCACCGCTTCCTCTCGGATGAACTGCGCATCGCGGGCCTTCACCGCCTCGCCGACGCTCTTACGGGTGCTATTCAACCGCTCACCAATGATCAGCATTGATTTACCTCCCGGGACGCACCGCCGTGGCGCATGGGGTAAGGAGGCGCGACCAGCGCGCGCGAATCCTCCGCGGGGTAGAGAGGGGACAGGGAGAGCGGAGCTCCATCGCGGCCTTTCTGGAGCCAGCGCCGGCAGCACGCGCGACCGCCACCCCCTCGGAAAGAGAGGCCGCTCGGAGCTCGCTCTCCCAAAAGAAGGGGCGAGGCCCGGCCGAACACACGCCCTCAGGTCTCGCGGGCGCCCCCATCGTGAACTGCTAAAGGCCACGCCCTCGTCTCCCGCGCGGAGGCGGCGGCGCGTTCAGGGACGCCGGGATAGCGAACGTTCTTGCTCGTCCGAAACGCCTCGCCCCGAAAGCATGCTCAGGCGGTGATGCGGAGCAGCTGCTTGGCCGTATCGACGGCGCTGGCGGCATCCGGCGCGTAGCCATCGGCACCGATCTCGTCGGCATACGCCTGTGTGAGCGGCGCCCCACCCACCATCACGGAGACCCTATCGCGCAGGCCAGCTTCCTGAAGCGCCGCGATCGTCTCCTTCATCGCCGGCATCGTGGTGGTCAGCAGCGCCGAAAGCCCGATGGCTTCTGCCTTGTGCTCTCGCACCGCCTCGACGAACTTCGCAGGGCTGACATCCGTGCCCAGGTCGATCACCTCAAAGCCGGCGCCCTCGAGCATCATGCCCACCAAGTTCTTGCCGATATCATGCAGATCGCCCTGGACGGTGCCGATGGCAACCCGGGCGATGGGCTGAATACCAGACTCGGCGATGAGGGGGCGCAGCTTCTCCATCGACTGCTTCATCGCGCGCGCGGCCATGAGGACTTCGGGGATGTAGAACTCGTTGCACTTGAACTTCTGGCCTACCACCTGCATACCGGCGACCAGACCCTTGTTGATGATGTCGGCCACGGGCACCTTCTGTGCCAGCGCCTCATCAGTCGTCTCCTTGGCCTTCTGCGCGTTGCCGTCGATGACATACTGCGCCAGGTTCTCCAGCAGGGACGGCATAGTGTCTCCTCCTCGTTTGCTTCGTTACTGGCCGGGCCCGCATACCCAGCGCAGTGCTTCCCACGCCGCCGTTTCCAGCGGTAACACGGCGCATCCACCTGGGACACGCCCCGTTCGCGGGGAAGCCTGCGCGAGTTCGGCCCCCAAAAGCGAGCTTCTGGCCGGCCGCAGCCGGACTTCCCACGCTTTTTATTCCCGGCGCGCGGGCGCCTTTCCTGCTGGCGGCCGTTGGTATTCTCGTGCGATTCGCTGGTATTCTGGTGTGGAATCGGCCGGCCACCTCCCCGGTTCCCGGGCGCCAGGAGCAGGCAAGGGCATCGGGCGGCCCGGCGTGCTCCACCGGGAGAGAGTGGCGCTCACACAAGACGGCCGGCGAGGAGTTATTCCGGGGCGACAAAGACGTGTCCGGCGGGTTCCATCCCAAGGTGCGCCTCGCGCCCCTGCACCTCGATGCGCAGGTGCCCGCCGAAGGGGAGGCGCTCGTGTATTGTCACCACGGCTCCGGGATAGAGGCCCAACTGCCCCAGGTGGCGCAACACCTCCGGGCTGGCATCATCTACCTGGCAAACGCGCACACGCATCCCCGGCTCGGCCTCGGCGAGCGAAGAGCACTCCTCCACCACCAGCGTTCCCTCCCGGCAGGGAATGGCATGGCCATGTGGATCCACCGTCGGGTAGCCCAGAACCGCGTCGATGCGCGCCTCCATCTCCTCGGAGATCACGTGCTCGAGGCGCTCGGCCTCCGCATCGACCAGGTCCCATGGGTATCCAAGCGCCCTGGCCAAATACAGCTCCAAGAGGCGATGGTGCCGGATGGTGCGCAGTGCCACCTGCTCCCCCGCCTTCGTGAGCGCGACCCCCTGATAGGGGGTATGCCTCAGGTAACCCTCATCCGCGAGGCGCTTTACCATCTTCGTCACCGATGCCGGCGCCACATCGAGGCGCGCGGCAATCGCGGAGGTGGAAACGCTCTCCTGGTCACGGCTCAGCTTGTAGATAGTCTTCAGGTAATCCTGTACGGACTCACTTGCCATGGTGCTCTCGCGGGCTCTCCGATCTCCGGGCCGACCGCGCGAGCAGGCGCGGGGCTCCTCTCAGTGCTCCCATCATACGACCGAAGCCGGGATCCTGTCAAGAATCTGGTCGAGATGACACGGGCGCACAACACCCATCGCGCGTTCTCAGATCCCTTCGGACGTCCTCCGAGCGAGCCCCACACGGTGGCTCCCCTTCCCTGGGACCGGCGCGAGACGGGGATCTCGCCCTTCTTTCGTGATGCCTGAAGCGTGGCGGCAGCAAACAGTGCCCGCTCCCTCCCCCGAGGGCGCGATACATAGATTCCCTGAGAGGTATAGGGGATTTCATGTATAGCGATCTGCGGCCGGGCATGATAGAATGGCGATGGCATGCAGGCTTGGCGGAACCTGACAGGAGTTCGGAGTGTCGCCGGAGCCGACGTGGCAGATGGTTCCTGAGGTGATGAGGCCGGGACGTGCTCCAGGGAGCGGCAGGCCTCCGCATCTGACGAGGCGCAGGTGACGGGAATCAGGACCCCCGGTGTTCGGCATTGCGTTCCGTGCGCACCGCGGGCAGCCAGATCTGAGAAGGAGGGGGCATGACAGGGGTTTCGACGATCGAGGCATTGCCGGCAGCAGACGAGCGATCCCAGTACGCGGGAGACGTTGCGTTGGTGCAGCGCGCACAAGCAGGGGATTTGGAGGCGTTCGAGGCGCTTTTCGACCGCTACCATGGGCGAATCTACAACATCGTCTACGGAATGGTCTCCAATCCCGAGGACGCCGCCGACCTGGCGCAGGATGCCTTCGTCAAGGCCTACCGGGCGCTCGGTGGCCTTCGTGATGGCCAGGCGTTCTTCGCCTGGATCTGCCGGATTGCAGTCAACCTGTGCCGCAACTTCCGGCGTGGCCGCCCGAGCACGCCGCACCTCTCCCTGGAGGATGGCTACTACCGCGATGGCGAATCTACCCCCCTGGATGTCGCCGACAGTTCCTATGAGCCAGCCCGCCTCGTCGAGATCCAGGCGACCGCCGAGGTGGTCCGCAAGGCGATTGACACGCTCTCGCCCGACCATCGGGAAGTGGTCGTGATGCATCACCTCCAGGGCCTACCCGTGGATCACATCGCGCAGGTGGTAGGCGTGCCGGTGGGCACGGTGAAGTCACGCCTCTCCCGGGGGCGCGACAGCCTTCGCCGCGCGCTTCATGGCGTCCTGGACGACTGATCCTTCATCAGGCAAGCACCCTCGCCCTGGGATTCCGACATAAGGCATCGGCATTGGACACGGAGGCTTTCGGCTCCAATGCCCGGATTTCTCCTGGGAAGCCGCCATCAGGAGAGGGCCACCCGCACGCGCGGAGCTTCAAGCTCCGCGCTGCTTCCCGGCAAAGCCCCTTCGGGGCGTCCCCTCCCAGCCACCGCCGTTTTGATGCATTCGGATGTATCCCCAATCCAGCCCGGCAGGACTTCGCTCGTAAGCAGCGCGGTGATTGATCGCCGCGCGCCAGATTGCGTGCTGCCTCCGTGGCTTCGGATTCCCTGTCTCGGAATCTCAGACCCTCGTCCAGGGCTCTTGACCCATGCCACGTCTCGTGGTAGGATGATCATGGGGATACGTGCACGGGTCCGGCTGGGCGCGCGGCGCAGCTCCCAGGATGAGGGCGGGTCTCTTCTGGTGAAGGGCCTGGGCTTCAAACCCTGCGCGGGGCAGCGAGAGCTGTCCTGGGTGAGTTCGATTCTCACACGCCCTCGCCATTTCCTCCGATAGGGGTGCAGGGACGGGTAACGCGCCTGAAACACCGCCGTCACCCGGCTCGCAGTCCCCCATCGTCGCTGCTGCCCTCCCCCCGGACACGCCGCGATGGGATTGCTTGGGAAGGCGCGCTATGAATGCCGATTGGCCGGCCATGGCCGAAGGCCCGCGGTGCGAACGCTGCGGACAGGTGCATCTTTCTCTGCCACAGACAGGCCGCTTCGGCTGCGGGCGCTGCGGCTGGCCGCTGGTGCCTCGCGAGGTGCAGCAGGCGCGGCAGAGATGCTCTCGCCGGATCGCGACCGCGCTCCTCGCGGTAACAGCCGTCACCGCCTGCCTGCTACTCGCGCGCTCCACCTCGGATCCGCAGGCGCGATCCAGCGATGCCCTCGCATCCGAACAACGCCTTGGCGCGGCAGAGACGCCTCTTGTCGAAGGCCCATCTGGCGTCACGATGCCAACAGCCGCGCCGGCCCGGCTGGACGCGGGCGAGGCCCCACCGGCAGCCGGAGAGCATCCATCGCTCGCGCACTCGTTCCCAACCCAGCCGCCGGGAGAGCCACCGCTCCCCGTGCAACAGCCGGCATCCCAAGGCCCGGTGCTGGCGGAGCTGCAACTCTCGCTCCTCGAGCTGGAGAACGCTCCGCCGCGGGAACGCGAGACCTACCGGTGGAATCTGGCCGCGGGGGATCACTACTGGCTTCACGCTCGCGAACTGGCTCTCTCCTCCCCTTTGGCGCCCCGCGCGCACGGGGGAGAACGCGCCGCTCGCCGGCTGCGCGAAGACCGCTTCGCGGCCAGCTTCCCGGCCTCGCAGGAGCACCTGCGGCGCGCGGATCTTGCCTACCAGCGTGCCCTGGAACTGGCCTCAACCCCGGAACAGCGCGCCCGCGCGCACCAGCGTCTGGGCGACCTCCTCTGCGCGCGGGGCAAGTTCGCGCAGGCATGGGAGCATGCGCAGAGCGCGCAGAAGCTGATTGGAGACGATCCAAGGACCGCCTTCCTGCGCGCCCGCTGCCTGCTGGGGATGAAGCAACCCCGCGAGAAACGCGCCTCTTCAAGAAAGCAGAGCACTGGTGGGCATGACAATGGGTGATTCCAGGGGCGAGACGCTTCGTGACCGCCTCACCAAGGCGACGCTGCTGATCACCCTCGTCGGCCTGATCAGCCGCGTGTTGGGCTACCTGCGTGACGCGGTCATCGCCTATAAGTTCGGCCTGGAGGGCGAGCCTAGCGCCTACTATGCCGCCATTCACGTGCCGGATATCCTCAACTACCTCGTGGCCGGAGGCACCCTCAGCAGCACCTTCGTCCCGCTCTTCAAGGAGTACTGGCAGCGCCAGCGCCAGTCGGCGGCCTGGGCCTTCTTCGCCGTCGTCGCCAGCCTGATCCTGGTGCTCATCGTCACCCTGGTGATCCTCTTCGAGATCTTCGCGGAGCCGCTCGTCCATTTCATGTACGGACCGCACAAGGGGATCAAGGGTCTGGATCCGGCGCAGCTAGAACTGGCAGTGCGAATCACCCGCATCGCGCTGCCCGCGCAGATCTTCTTTGTCATCGGCGGGCTGATCAACGGCGTGATCTTCAGCATCCGCGGCGATGATAAGTGGTACGTGGCGATGCCCACGTTCGGGGCGCTGATCTATAACGTCGGCATCATCGGGGGCGGGCTGATGCTGGCGAACTCGCACGGGATCGTCGGCTTCGCCTGGGGCGGCCTGGTAGGCGCATTTGTCGGGCCTTTCCTGCTGGTGGCGCTGGCAGCCCGGCATGCGGGCGCGCAGTTCCGCTTCAGCCTTGACCTGCGCCACCCTGGGATCCGGCGCTACCTCTTCCTCACGCTGCCGCTGATGGTGGCCGTCTCCTATTCCTTCGTGGATCAGATCATCGCGAGCGTCCTCGGGGCACGCCTGCCGGACGGATCGATCGCGGCGCTAAACAACGCCTACCGGCTGATGCTCGTGCCGGTGGGCATCATCGGCATGGCCGCGGCCACCGCGGCCGTCGGCACGCTGGCCGGGCTCGCGGCCGAGAATGATGTGCGTGGCTTCCGACAGCAGATCCGCGAGGCGATGGGCCGCGTCGGGGTGATGGTCTTCCCGATCATCGCCGTCATGATCGTCCTGGCGCCTGCACTGGTGCGCATCCTCTATCAGCACGGTCAGTTCGACGCGGACGACACCGCGCGAGTGGCCTCTCTGCTGCGCTGGTACGCTCTCGGCATCTACGCCTGGTCGGTGAACTATGTTCTCGCCCGGGGGATGTACTCGTTGCAGGACACGATCACGCCGGCGGTGCTGGGCACCTTGACGACGCTGCTGATCATCCCGCTGAGCATCCTGCTGATGCGCCCGATGGGCGCGGAGGGGCTGGCGCTGGCAACCACCCTGGGGATTTCGTTGCAGAGCCTGGCGATCTTTCTCGCCCTGCGCAAGAAGCTCCGGGGCCTGCACGCGCCTGCGATTTTGCGCTCGCTGAAGCGCCTGACGGTATCGGCCGGGCTCACCGCCCTGGTATGCTGGGGCGCGCAGCAGCTGCTGCACGCCATTCCAGCCGTGCCGGCCACTGGCGGAACGGCGCACGCCACCCTGGTCCGCCTCTCCTTGCTTGCCCCGGCATCCGGAAGCATCGCGGGCGCCCTGATCGAGGTCGGCATCGTGGCGGGGATCGGAATACCGCTCTTCGCGTTGATCGCCGTAAGGCTGGGCGAAGAGGAAGCCGCCTACCTATGGGGAAAGTTCTTCAGTAAGGCGACGCGGCTCCTGAGGCGTTCAGGTTTTTCGAGGCACCCGGCAAGCCGCCAGTGAAGGCCGTTCTCTCGCGGAATGATAGAAGGGCGGGACGGCGACTCTCCGGATCCGGGCATACAGCGGCGGCCGGCGCTGCCCCATACTCGCGTGCCCATTCGATCCAAGCAGCGCATGGCAGGAGGAGCATCAAATGGCAGTACTGAAACTGGGTCTCATTGGGGCCGGCGGCATGGGCATGTCGCTGGCAAGGGCGGCGAAGGCACGCGAGGATGTGCTCTTCGTGGGCATCGCGGATCCCGTAGCCGAGCAGGCCTCGAAGGCGGCCGCGGAGCTGGGCGGGGAGGTCTACTCCTCCTATGCCGATCTGCTCGCGCGCAAGGATCTCGATGCCGTGCTGGCAGCGACGCCGAACGCCGCCCATTGCGAGGTGGTGCTTGCCGCCGCCGCGGCTGGGAAGCACGTCTTCTGCGAGAAGCCGATGGCGCTGAGCGTAGCCGACTGCGACCGGATGATCGCCGCCGCGCAGAACGCGGGCGTGAAGCTGATGGTCGGACAGGTATTGCGCCTCATCCCCGGCTTTTCCAAGGCGCGAGAACTGGTCCAGTCGGGAGAGTTTGGCAAGCCGCTGGCCATCGCCATCGAGCGCTCGTCCTTCTGGAGGCCGAGGGCATGGCGCCGTGAGTACCAGCCGACGGGCGGCGTCCTCTTTGAGATCAACGCCCACGAGATCGACTACATGCGCGCCATCCTGGGAGACGCATCCAGCGTCTACGCCTGCATCTCCACGGAGACTTGCCCCGACTCGGATATTCCCGGGATCAACTACGTGCTGGTGCGCTTCAAGGACGGCGGCATCGGCATGCTCAACTCCAACTCGCTCATTCCCCAGGGCCAGTACCAGGTGGCCATCACGCTTGAGAAGGGGAGCATACGGTGTGACTGGAGCAGCGTCAGCTACCAGTTCCGTGACCGCGAAGCCCAGACGGTGCCGGAGGAGGAGTTGAAGGCGATGCTCCCCGGTGTCCAGCGCGAGATCGACTCCTTTGTCGAGTGGGTCCTCCACGGCAAGGAGCCGTTGGTCACGGCGCTTGATGGCCGCAGCGCCGTCGAGATCGCACAGGCGGCGCTCCGATCTGGCGCCACCGGCCAGCCGGTCTCGCTCCCGCTGCAGTCGTCCTGATCGCAACTTGCGCATCACTGATTGAGGGGTGGGCGCGGGTCTTCAGGCCCGCGCCCTATCGGTTCGTGCTCCCCCTCCCCGCGGGCATCCGTGAGCGGATTCGGCGCTCCCGGTGTCTTGCCAGCAAGCCTTCCCTCTGCTATAATGAGAACGTCGGCGTCCGTGTTCGCCGGCGAATGCGCCCCCGTAGCTCAGTGGACAGAGCAACTGCCTTCTAAGCAGTGGGTCGCCCGTTCGAGTCGGGCCGGGGGCGCCACCTTTCCTCCAGGGCTCGCTTCTTCGCCCCCCAACAGGGAACCAGCGCCGCTCCTCGCGCACTCCTCAGAGCGTATGCGCACGAAAGGTCGTTTGGCATTCACCCTCATCGCCGGAATGCTGGTGGTTGTTGCCGCCGGGTGCCGGCCACAGACGCCGCCCAAGAAGGTCAAGACCCCGCCAGCATCCAAGAGGATCAAGACCCCGCCGGCGCCCAAGAAGGTCAAGGCCCCGCCAGCGCCCGTGCCCCCCGCGCCACCGGGCATGGCCGTCTCCGGGTTCTGGACCTCCTGGGGCCGTCCGTTGCGGCACTGTCTGGCGGCGCACCGAGCGCGCGCGGGCAGCCGCTGTCACGGCGCCCTCTCCATCGTCATCGAAAAGAGCAAGCGCCGGATGGTTATCTGTTGCGATGGCGACCCGGTGAAAGGCTATTTCATCGGCCTGGGTCGAAATCCCAAAGGGGCCAAGGAGCGGCGTGGCGATGGGCGCACGCCTGAGGGTCACTACTACCTGTGGCGGAAGAACCGGCAGTCACGCTTCTACCTCTCGCTCGGCGTCTCCTACCCGAACCGAAAGGATGCCGACCGAGGCCTGGCCCTCGGGATTATCGATCAGACAACGCACGCCCGGATCTGCCGGGCGCTCCAGCGCGGCAAGCCGCCCCCCCAGAACACCCGACTCGGCGGCAACATCTACATCCATGGCGGCGGCATGGGCAAGATCCTCCGTGAGGGGGGGAAGCGCTTCGTGCGCGTGCGCGACTGGACCGAGGGGTGCGTGGCGCTCCGTAACAGCGATATGGAAGAGCTGATGGCAATCTTGCCCATCGGCACCCCTATCGAGATTCGGGGCTGAGGAGAGGCCCGCAATCCCAGGGAGGGCGCTGCTGCCCGCCCTCTCTCCCCCTCCCGCGTCCGCGACCGGTGCTCTTTGAGCTGGGGGAGCTTCAGGGAAAGCACTGATGGAAATGGCGCCCTTCTCCCGATAGACGCGGCCGCAAAGCGGGGTTACAATGAGGCGTAAGCCGAGGGCTTGCATCCGTCCGCGCGAACACTCCGCGCGGGATGCCCGCGCGTGGCGGTTTCGGCTGGCAGCAAGGACGCCGATAAGGAAAGGGAAGAGAAGATGCCAGCATTATCCCGTGTGTTGGAAGAGAGCCTGTGTCGGGCCTGCTCCGGACGTCTAGTCGTCTCCGCGGCGGAGGGCGATCGGCTGCAAAAGTGCCCGCAGGATGAGGAACGCCAGGCGGAGTGCCTGTCACGGCTTCTGTACCGCATGGCCTGCCTCGACGAGGCGCTGCGCCACTATGCAAGCGGTAAGGTGGCCGGCACCCCTGAACTGCGCGATATCATCGACTTCTGGGCAAAGGAAGCGATGGGGCCGGATGCCGACCCCAATCGCCTCTGCTTCCGCGATATCCTCCTCCGCCAGCGGTAGGAGCTTGCCCCGAACCGCCACAGAGGATGCAGCTCCCGGTTTCTACCGAGAAGCCCTGCGCCCTCTGTGGCGGGGCAACTGTCCCCCCTCAGCCGCCGACGGGGATCTCGACGGCGGCGGTACCTGCCTTCACTGAGCTCGCCACCAGCCGGGCGGTGCCGCGACCCTTCACGAACCATTCCAGGTCGCGCTTGCCCGACCGCGCGCCGAGGTGACCCAGCTCCACTCCCGCTTCACGTGAGAGCATCTCCATTCCATCGCCCAACTCTAGCCGGGCGACAGGCGACCGATTGGCGCGTACGTCCCGCCCTGTCTCCGCGATGTACGTGGGAAAACCACCCGTGTTCATCACCGTGGCGCGGATTCGGAAGATATCGCCGCCCACGGCATCCACCCGAACGCCCACGATGCGCAGGTGGGGATAGCGTCCTGCGTGCTCCAGGATGAAGCGCGTGCAACCCGCCGCGATACCCGGCAACTCGCGCGGGTCCGGGTTGGCGAAGGCGCTCATGCGCAGTCCGCCGATCTCCACCCGGCCCAACTGCGGATGCTCGAAGGGCAGCCAGTCGACAAAGGCGCCGGCCTCGGGGTGGGCGTCGTGCCAGCGAAGGATGGCCCGGTCAAACTCGCGACGCTCTTCATCGCTCTTGCTGGCGAAGTACTGGTCGGTCGTAATGCCGGCAGATTGATAGAGCATGCCCAATTCGATCTCGAAGGGGTAGATGCCGAGGTGCTCATAGGCCCAATCGGTGAAGTGACCCTGAAGCCGGTTCGGCCGGCCCTCATCGAGGCGGTATTGCGTCACGGCGCGCAGCTTGAACCCGGTCGCATCCTCGCCCTTGCGGCCCAGCTCGCGCAACACCGCGAGATCGCGCGCGTTGAGCTCGTCATCCGCGCGGGTGGCCGGGGGCCGGAGCACGGCGTTGCACCCTGTGTGGAAGCCAAGCGCGCCGAAGATGTTGGGGTGTGCGGCGGCAAACTCCGCCACGGCACGCAGCTCCGGCTCGGAGAAGGGGAAGTCGCCGGCGCCATACTGCTGGTGCTCCGGGCGCCAGTTGGCGCCCCAGTTGCGGTTGAAATCTTTGTGGTAGCTCGCCTCCCGCGGCTCGCCGCCATCCCACTCCTCGATGATCCCCTCGGTGAAGACGCGGTAGAAGGGCCCGTCGTCGTCGTGCGGCTCCCGGGGCACCATCAAGCGCGGGTCCTGCCGATCCGGGCGCTGGTCGCCATCCTCGCACCGGAGGCGCATCCGCAGGATGAGGCCGTCGCCGTTCACGTCCGCGGGCCGGATTGCATTGCGCATCGGCAGCGGCACGAGCCGGCTGCGGATCGCGCCTCCGGTGGTGAGCGCATACTCGGCGCCATCCGGGTTGATACGCGGCACGATGTAGAACGCCACCTCGCCCAGAAGCCGCCGCAGTTCGGGCGTGTCGCCAGTGACCAGGTGGTGGGCCACAAAGAGCGCCGCCGTCGTGCCGGAGAGCTCCTGGGCATGGAGGTTGCCGTGGATTAGGTAGGCAGGCTTGCGCTCGGGATCGCCCTGGGTGAAATCGGTCACCATCAGCATCCACAGCTCGCGTCCTTCGGGCGAGCGACCAATCGAGTGGCGTCGGGCGCGGTCGGGCGCCAAAGTGGCCAACTGCTCCAGAGCTCGCGTGAGCTCCTGGTAGCCGTAGAAGTGATCGAAGCGAAGGTCGAGAGGTGCCGGCATCGTCTGTCTCCTTGGAAGCTGTGACGGAGGCCGAACCATGTAAGGATGCTCGGGCGCGCTCTCGGAAGGGCCCTCTGCCCTTCCGGCACCCCTGGGTTCAGCTCTCCGCACTCTGCGTTCGGGCGCCCGCGGGCGCTCTCCTGCCCAGGCCCTCAACATGAAGCCCCGCGCGGGCCGCCGAAATGCCCATCGATTGATTGACATCGTCATGCTCTCCCTGCTATAATAGGGCTGCACAGTGTGGAGAGATCGCCTAGTCTGGTTTAGGGCGCCGCATTGGAGGTGCGGTGTGGGGGCAACCCCACCGTGGGTTCGAATCCCACTCTCTCCGCCAATAAAAGCCCGGCTCGCGCGAACAGGACGTGAAGCCAGGGGCCAGTTGGTCGTGCTAGACGGGGAACTAGCGGTGCCCTGTAGCCCGCAATCCGCTATAGCGGGGTCGAACTCCCGACCTGAGGGTCCGGCCTGTGGGGTCTGACCCGTGTAAGTGGTGTGGATGATTGGGTCTCGCGCAACATTCCGGTATCGAATCCCGTCAGGTCCGGAAGGAAGCAGCGGTAAGGTATCAGGGGTGTGTGCCGCGAGGATGCCTGGTCGGAGCTGGCTGCTCGGGTAACGCCTGGAGGCCGCGATTCGAGGGCGGGTGCACGATCACTTTTCAGGGCCAAGAGCATACTCGATCTCGTCTTTTGGCTTGCGCCACCGGGATGATCGGGGGGCTCTTGGCCCTATCTCTTTTCGGGGACGCCGACGACAAGGATGATGTACTCGGGAGGAGTGGAATACGCGCTTGCCAGGCATGCGCCACTCTCCCACTCCCCCACGCCATGATTCCAGCACGCTGCTGCCAGCCGTTGGGTTTCCGAGACATCAGGGTGGGTCCGGGATGTCCACGTACATTTCGCTCTATCGTAAGTACCGACCGCAGACGTTCGCAGACGTGGTGGGGCAGGCGCACATCACGCGCACCCTGCAAAACGCCCTCGAGGGCGGCCGCGTTGCGCACGCCTACCTCTTCTGCGGTCCCCGCGGCACCGGCAAGACGACCACCGCTCGCCTCCTGGCCAAGGCCCTCAACTGCAGCCATGGTCCCACGCGCGATCCCTGTAACGAGTGCGAATCGTGCCGGCGCATCGCCGCGGGTACCGCGCTCGATGTGATCGAGATCGACGCGGCCTCTAACCGTGGCATCGATGACATCCGGGAACTGCGCGATAAGGTGAAATACGCCCCGGCGGAGGCGCGGCACAAGGTCTATGTCGTCGACGAGTGCCACATGCTCACCACGGAGGCGTTCAACGCGCTGCTCAAGACGCTGGAGGAGCCACCGGCGCACGTGCTCTTCGTCCTCGCAACGACAGACCCCCAGAAGGTGCCAGCGACGATCCTGTCGCGCTGCCAGCGGATGGATTTCCGACGCGGCACGGTGTCGGATCTGGTGCGCCGCCTGGAAGTGGTCGTCGCTGGCGAGGGGATCGACGCCGATCCGGATGCGCTCACGCTCGTCGCGCGCTCGGCGGATGGATCCTGGCGGGATGCTCTGAGCATCCTGGAACAGATCATCGCGTTTGGCGAGCGGCACATCACCGCCGACGAGGTCCGCAGCATCCTCGGCACGGTCCATGAGGAGCTTCTCGTCGAGTGCGCGCGGGCCATCGCCGCCGAGGACGCGACTGCCGCCTTGCGCGTGGTGGCGCAGCTGGCGGATGAGGGCAAGGATATCCGTGACTTCTTGCGCGGGCTGCTCGCCCATTTCCGCAATCTGCTCCTCGTAGGGGCTTCCGGCGGCGCGGTCCTTCCCGACGGCGCCACCGCGGAGGAGGCGCGCCTCTTGAAGGAGCAGGCCGCCGCCTTCTCGCCCGCCACCAGTTTGCGCGTGATCGAGGCGCTCTCCGACGCGGAGAAGGAGATGCGGCGCGACAGCCAGCACCGCCTTCTCCTGGAGATCGCCCTGCTGCGAATGGTCTCGGGCCATGCCCCGGCCCCTCCCGCCGCGCCGCGGGAAAGCGGCGTGCTATCGGCGGCGGCGCCCGGTCCGGTGGAATCCCGGCACACTACCGAAGCGCCGGCCGAGCCGGCCCCGCGGCGAGTGGCGAGCCCACCCCCGCCGCCGGCGCCCGAGGTCGCACCGGAGCCATCGCCAGTGGCCGCGCCCAGCGAGCCGTCGCCCATCCAGCAGGGTCAGGAACTCGACCTGGACTCGGTGCTCGCCCGTTGGGCGCTGGTCATGGAGCATGTGGGCCGTGGGAGGCTGCGCGGAATCCTGAGCGATGTGCGCCCCGTCGGTGTCAGCGCCCGCGAGTTGGTGCTGCAAGTGCGCCAGGGCTACCACTTCCATCGGGAGCAGCTGGAGAAGCCCGAGAACATCAAAGTGATCGCCGAAGCGGTACATCGCGCCCTCGGCGTGCCACTTGCCGTGCGAGTCGAGATGGAGGACGAGGCGGCCGGACGCGAGAGCCCGGCCAAGACCGCCCCGCCCCCCGGTCCGGCGACGGGCGGCACTCCCGCTCCGGGCCAGCCGGCGCACGCGGTCGAACCGGACCCTTTCGACGCGGACACGATGAGCGTGAAGGACGTCCTGGATCTCTTTCATGGGCGGGTGATCCAGAGCAAAGATGACAACTAGGGGAGTGGGTCGGTTGAACGGGCGCAAGGAGGCGCTCCGCGCGCCGGTTGTGCCCGGGCAATCGCGCACTCCCTTTCGGTTCAAGGTTCAGCGAGCCGCGCGGGGCTGTTCGGCCGCGGGTCAACCCAGCGACCTTGAACATCCATTGTGAACGAGCGGAGGAGAGGAACCGATGTCTAGAAAGGGTGGTTTCGGCGGGCTGGGTGGACTCGGCGGCGGTGGCGGCATGCAGGGCATGATCATGAAGCAGGTGCAGAAGTTCCAGGAGGAACAGGAGCGCCTGATGGCCGAGCTCGAGGAGATGCACGTCGAAGGCAGTGCCGGCGGTGGTGTCGTCAACGCGACCGTGACGGGCTCCGGCGACCTGGTCGCGATCAAGATCGATCCGGACGCCGTCGATCCCGATGATGTCGAGATGCTGGAGGATATGGTGGTGGCGGCCGTTCGCGACGCCCTCGCCAAGGCCCAGAAGGTGCGCGAGGAGAAGCTCGGCTCGCTGATGTCCGGCCTTCCGAAGATCCCCGGCCTCTCCATCTAGCGCGACAGACAAGCGAGGGAGGGACGGATGGAGTACGCGAAATCACTGGCGCGGTTGATCGGGCAGCTGGAGCGCCTCCCGGGCGTTGGTCCAAAATCCGCGCAGCGCATGGCGTTCTGGATACTGAGCCACCCGCGCGAGGATGCCGCCGCCCTGGCAGAGGCGATCCTGGAAGTGAAGGAGCGCATCCGCCTTTGTCCCGTCTGCTTCAACTTCACCGACGAGGAGATCTGCGCCATCGACCGGGATCCCCGGCGCGACCGCTCTCTGCTCTGCGTGGTGGCAGAGACGCGCGACCTGGTGGCGATGGAGAAGACAAACGAGTATAAGGGCGTCTACCACGTGTTGCAGGGCGTGATCTCGCCGATGGATGGCATCGGCCCGGAGCTTCTGAAGATCCGCGAGTTGATCCGCCGCCTCGAGGATGGCCAGGTGAAAGAGGTGATCCTGGCGACGAATCCGACGGTGGAGGGAGACGCCACGGCGCTCTACCTCGCCCGGTTGATCAAGCCCATGGGCATCCGCGTGACGCGCATTGCCCACGGGTTGCCCGTTGGCGGCGACCTTGACTACGCGGATCAGGCAACCCTGATCCAGGCGCTGGAATGGCGGCGCGAGATCTGAGCGCCGTATAGGGTGTGGTATCGTAGGGCCATTGAGATACGGAAGGGGGGGATGCCTGGCGCCTCGTCGCGGGTCTCCCCTTTTTTCCCACATCAATGCTTCCATGTTCCCTAAAGGAGGGTTAGCGACCAATGTCCGATAGTAATGCTGCTTTGCCAGAGAAATCCACCTGGCGCACCAAAGTGGGGTTGGCCGAGATGCTGCGCGGCGGCGTGATCATGGATGTCACCACGCCGGAGCAGGCGAAGATCGCGGAAGATGCCGGCGCCGTGGCGGTCATGGCGCTGGAGCGCGTTCCCGCCGATAT
>DUUU01000626.1 GCA_012841485.1 Armatimonadota bacterium | reverse complement strand
TCGCGGTGGCTCTCCAGGGCCGCCGCATCGGAGTGCGAGAGGTTGAGCGTGAGCGGGATCAGGAGGGGCTGGGGCGCGATGTCGTTCTCTTCGCGCCGCAGGAGGGCATCATAGATGATGCGCTCGTGCGCGGCGTGCTGGTCGATGATATAGACCGCGTCCGGGCCCTCGCAGATGAGGTAGGTATCCAACACCCGTGCCACCGGCGTCAGATTCGGAAGCGCCGCCGTCTCGGCCGGGGGCGCGCTGGGCGCGTCCGCGGCGGGGACCACAGCCGGCGGGGCTTCTTCCCTCGCCGGTTCCCTGGCGGCCTCCTCGAGGCCAAGCGCGGGCTGCGTCTCCGCCGGATTCAGGTGCCACTCCGGCGCCTTCTCGACGGAGCGGCTGGCCGGCGGAAGCGGCGGACGCACCGTTGGGGAGTATGGCACGGAAACGGCGGGCTCGCGCACTCCGCGTGGAGCGGGAGCGGCTTCGCCGGGGTCCGCGGGCCTCTGGTCTGGATCCGAGAAGGGGTCATCAGGAAGCGTCTGGGCTTCGATGCTCTGCTCCACGCGTGTCGGGAACGCCGGCTGGGCGAGATTCACCCCCACGAGCGTGCGGCGTAGCGCGCTCACGGCGGCGGCGAAGACCTCGCGCTCCGAGGCAAAGCGCACCTCCATCTTGGTGGGATGCACATTCACATCCACCTGCGCCGGATCCACGTCGATGAAGAGGCAGGCGACCGGATAGCGTCCTGCGGGCACGTAGCCCTTGTAGGCCTCATCGAGCGCGCGGGAGAGCATGGGAGATCGCACCAGCCGTCCGTTCACGAAGAACGCCTGATGCGAGCGGCTCGTGCGCGTCACCGAGGGCCGGGAGGTGTAGCCGCGCACCGCGACCGGCGCCTCTTCGGGGGTCGCCACCGGAAGCATCTCCTTCGCCACTTCCCTTCCATAGGCGGCCACCACGGTGTTCAACGGGTCGCCAGAGCCAGGCGATTGGAAGAGCATCCGGCTGTTGTGCGCCAGCTTGAAATGGATCCCGGGATAGGAGAGCGCAAAGCGGACCATCAGGTCAACGATGTGGCTGAGCTCCGTCTGCGTTGTCTTCAGGAACTTGAGGCGGGCGGGCACGTTGCTGAAGAGGTGGGTCACCGTCACCTGAGTGCCTTGAGGCACGCCCCGCTGCTCGGCGGCGGCGATGCCGCCCTGATCCACGGTCACCTCAACGCCGGTGTCTTGTCCCACAGCGCGCGTCTGGATGCGCAGGTGGGAGACCGCGGCGATGCTGGGCAGTGCCTCGCCGCGAAAGCCGAGGGTGCGGACCGAGAAGAGGTCGTCCGCCGCGCGGATCTTGCTGGTGGCATGGCGCTCGAGAGCGACGACGGCATCCTCGAGGAGCATGCCGCACCCGTTGTCCGTGACGGTGATGCGTCGCTTGCCTCCGTCCTCAAGCTCCACTTCCACGCGCGTGGCGCCGGCATCAATGCTGTTCTCCACCAACTCCTTGACGATGGACGCCGGGCGGTCCACCACTTCGCCGGCGGCGATCTTATCGGCGACCTCCTTGGAGAGAACAACAACCTTGGGCATCTCTGGCAACCTTTCCGCGGCAGCAACCGGCCCGGGGAAACCCCACAGTACTCTATTATACCCCACACGGGAGAGGGGGCGCAACCGTTCGCCCTCGCAATAACCGTTCCGGACGGCGCGCACGTGTTCACCGGCAGGGTCATTTCATTCAGCGGTCTCGGGGCCGCCCGGCGGTCAGCACGATGGTGACTGCCTGCTTGTACCGACCGGCGTACGTGCGGAGAGCCGCCGCGATGTTGTGTGCTCCGGCACGTCGC
>DUUU01000625.1 GCA_012841485.1 Armatimonadota bacterium | reverse complement strand
GCGACGTGCCGGAGCACACAACATCGCGGCGGCTCTCCGCACGTACGCCGGTCGGTACAAGCAGGCAGTCACCATCGTGCTGACCGCCGGGCGGCCCCGAGACCGCTGAATGAAATGACCCTGGCCGGATCCCCGTTTGACTCTGCCCTTGCCCGGTGCTATAATGGCTCCGAAACGGGTAGCAGTCAAGACTAGTGGGGAGGCATGGGATGGACGACGAGCGTTGGGATGATCTCGTCGATATGATAGACGAGCGTTTTGGCATCGTGAAGAACGAGAAGACGAGCGTCACCCGAAGGGATGGCTCGCCTGAGTGGCATGATGCCGTCATCTTCGAGAAGAGTGGCCGGCGCATGAAGCTGGAGCGCGTCAGCCGGCCGCGCGTGTTGGATGTGAAGACCTTCTATGCCCGCCGGCGCGCCGGCGAAGTGCGCGAAGAGGTCACCTATTCGGAGACAGAGCGCACGCATAGCGTCCGCCTCTATGAGTGGAATGGCGATTGGGAAGAGGTGGATCTGACGGCGATCTCGCGCTGATCGCCGTTTGGCTTGAGGTCGGCAGCGAGCGGGTAGACTGCCCGTGCCGGAGGCGGCTCGCGGAGCGGAACGTCCTGGCGGAGGGGAGTCGGAGATGAGTGACGAGAAGGCCGAGCTGGCCGACCAGATTGAGCGCGCCATTGCCAACAAACTACGCATGTGGGCGATCAACGTCGAGGTGACGGATGAGACGGTCGTGCTCCAGGGCGGCGTGCGCACGTCTCAGGAGTACCACCAGGCGATGGATGTCGCCCACGAACTTGCGGGCAAGCGCGGCGTGATTGCCGAGATCACCGTTCGTCAGGAGCCAACCACGCACGAATAGCCCTGTCTGCTGCGAGAGGCGCACTCTGGCGAAGGTTCTCCGGCCCGAGACGCACCGCCTCGGGCCGGTCTCTACGGGCGCCGGTTACGGGCTTTCCGTGCCCGGCGTCTCCTCCGCGGGAATACACCGCTTCAAATACGCCTCGATAAAGAGGTCGATCTCGCCATCCATGACGGCGTGGATGTTGCTCGTCTCGGCATCGGTGCGGAGATCTTTGACCATCTGGTAGGGCTGGAACACGTAGGAGCGAATCTGGCTGCCCCACTCAATGGAGCGCATCTCCCCGCGCATCTCCGCCAGCTTGGCCAGGCGCTCCTGCTCTTGGCGCTCGTAGAGGCGCGCCCGCAGGATCTTCATCGCCATGTCCTTGTTCTTGAGCTGACTGCGCTCATTCTGGCACGTGACCACAAGCCCGGTAGGCTTATGGCGGATGCGGATCGCCGTCTCCACCTTCTGCACGTTCTGACCGCCAGCGCCGCTCGACCGGTAGGTCTCCACCTCGATCTCATCGGGATGGATGCTGATCTCGATGGTATCGGCGATCTCCGGGAGCACATCCACCGAGGCGAATGAGGTGTGCCGGCGCTTGTTGGAATCGAAGGGCGAGATGCGCACCAGCCGGTGGACCCCGCGCTCTCCCTTCAAGTAGCCGTAGGCATAAAGTCCGGAGATGACCACCGTAGCGCTCTTGATCCCGGTCACCTCTCCCGGGTTCTCATCGGTGATCTCTGTCTGATAGCCGCGGTGCTCCGCCCAGCGCAGATACATGCGCAGGAGCATCGCCGCCCAATCGCACGATTCCGTGCCTCCCGCGCCAGAGTTGATCTCCAAGATCGCGTTGCTGGCATCGTGTGGGCCACTCAGCAGCGCCCGAAACTCCAGGTCTTCAAACTGCTTCCGGATGGAGTGCATATCCTCCCGGATGCTCTCGGCAACGCTTTCATCGCCCTCTTCCTGTGCCAGCTCCACGAGCTCGCGCAGATCGCTCAACCGCGAGCGAAGCTCGTACCAGGGCTCCACGGTCTCCTTCAGGCGGTTCAGCTCTTGCATCTTCTGCTGCGCCGCCTCCGGGTCGTTCCAGAAATCAGGGGCCGATGCCTGCTCCTCTTTCAGAGCGATCGCCGACTCTTTGCCGGCGAAGTCAAAGGCGATCCCCCATTTCGTCGAGCCGCCCGGTGAGCTCGCTAATCTCTTTTCTCAGCTCGTCCAGCAACTAGACTCACCCCCTTTTGCTGCCCATCTACCGGATGGGCGCACAGCCTGCCCGGCCGGGCAGGTATCGACCAATCGCATGACCAGAACACGAACCCGGACGGCGATGCCGTCCGGATCGCGATGTGGGCACACCTCTGTGATACCCTTATTGTACTCCATCCGCGGCGCTGGCGCAAGTGCCGCAGCGCGTGGCGTTCGGGCGAGGCGTTCTCTAGGCGATCTGCACCACCTGATGGGACAGCATCGCGCGGTCTGCCGCGAAGGCGATGAGGTGGCCGGTGAGAGAGTCCTCGATGCGCGTCGTGCTCAGCGAGGTCGACTCCCCGCGCAGGACGCTGACGAAGTCGGCGATCAGGCGCATATCGCCGCCGCCGTGGCCATCACCCTTGACATTGATCTCGACGACCTCCTCGGTGTACTCGCCGCCGCGCACCGGGTTGGGCCGACGGATGATCAGCCGGCCTGCCTCCATATCGCCCTCCAGCTCGCCCTTGGAGCCGATGATATGCAGCGTTCGGCTTGGCCTTGCGGTGGCGCAGAAGAGATCATGCGACGCCGTCACCCCGTTCGCGAACTCTACCAGGACAGATTGGTGGTCTACCACGTCGTTATCGCAATGCCAGACGCAGCGTCCGAAGGGGCTGTCGGTTCTCAGGGACTCCAGCTTCTGCTCCTCCGTTGCCGGCATCAGGTGCTCGATGGGCTCCCAGGCATAGGCCCCCCACAGCCCCTGCGTGATGTAGTTGGCGCGGGCGGAGTAGGGGCAAGTCGCCTCAATCTGGCACCCATCCAGGCAGCGCTTGGCCGATCCCGCCGGCGCGTTCTCCGGGCGAAACTGCTTCAGCGATCCGAAGCTGGAAACGCGCACCGCGGGCACGCCGGAGAGATACCAGGCCATCAGGTCCAGGTCATGGCTGCACTTGGCGAGGAGTATCGGGTTGGATTCGCGCCGGCGCCAGCGCCCGCGGATGTAGGCCACGGCCATGTGGTGATAGCTGACATTCTCCGCCGTGTGCAGCGACACGATCTCCCCGATGGTACCGCTCTGGAGGAGTTCTTTCACCTTGACATAGAAGGGGGCATAGCGCAGAACGTGGCAGATCATCACCGTGCGGTTGTATTTCTGCGCGGTATCGATCAGCTCGCGCACCTCCTCCTCGCGCTGGGCAATCGGCTTCTCCAGCAGCATGTGGTAGCCTGCCTTCAAGAGTGGCATCGCCGAGGCATAGTGGAGTTGGTCCATCGTGCCATTGATCACGGCATCGGCGACAGGAGGGCGCGCGGCCAGCTCCTCGTAGGAGGCAAAGCGCATCTCTTCCCGGATGGCGTGCTGGTCGCCGATCGTGCGCCGGCGCAGCTCCCAGGGATCCGCGATGGCCACCACTTTCATCCGGTCCGGATGCTCCAAGGCGTAGCGGGCATAGGCCACCGATCGGTGGCCCGCTCCCACAATCGCAATCGTCACGGGTCGGTCTATCACGTTCACAGCCTTTCACTTCAGTAGGGCACTACCTCATACAGGCCCGGAGTGCCTGAAGAGATCGGGGACGGAGACGTCGCCGCTCCCCTTCCCCCTTGAGGGACGTTTCACGTTGCGCAGGCCTCCTTCCTGCCGGACTCTGCGCGCGCGGAGAGCGTCGATCCTGGCCTTTGCAGCGGGGGATTCGCCTTGACAACGGGGGTAGCCGTCAGTATAATGTCTAGGACCGATATCCTGCCCTTGTGTAGCATTTGTCGTGGCGGGGAGGCGGAAGGAGACCTCTTTTGAAGCATAGGCACTATTTTCTCGCCATCTTGGCCCTTGTGATCGCTTCGGCATGGGTGATATTTGGCGGCCAGTACCCCTTTAAGCAGGGACTGGATCTGAAGGGTGGCATGCGGGTCATTCTCCGTGCCGAGCCGCCCAGCGGGGACAAGATGACCCCCGGATTGCTAAACGACGCCAAGAACGTCATCCAGCGACGCGTAGATAGTACGGGCGTTGCAGAGCCGCTGGTTCAGACTAAGGGCAGCAATCAGATCGTCGTCGAGCTCCCAGACATTCCGGAAGAGAAGAAGCAAGAGGCGCTGGCCCAGTTCGAGAAACTGGCCATGCTGCGCTTTGTCGCTATTCCGGATAAGTACGAAGTCATTCACGGCGAGCCGACCACCTTCCTGGATAAAGTGACCCGCCAGCAGGTGCCCACCTCCCAGGTCCTCGAGGAGGGGGAGGTCATCGTCACGGGGAAGGAGTTGCTCCCGGGCAAGGCGCGCGGTAATCTGGGGGTGGATGGCCAGACCATCGTGGAGTTGCACTTCAACGCCGAGGGGCGCAAGAAGTTTGCCGACTATACGATGCGCAACGTGAAGAAGTATTTTGGCATCTTCCTGGATGACGAGCCGATCTCGGTGCCGATCATCGAAGAGCCGATCCCATCGGGTGACGGCGTCATCCGTGGCAGCTTCTCCCTGGAAGAGGCGCAGGACCTGGCCAATCTGTTGAACGCGGGTGCCCTCCCGGTGCCGCTGCGCATCGAGCAGGTGACCGACGTGGGCCCGACTCTCGGCCAGGAGAGCGTCGACAAATCGCTCGTGGCCGGCTTGATCGGCCTGGTGTTGGTCGCCCTCTTCATGATCGGCTTCTACCGCCTGCCAGGTATCGTGGCGGTGGTGGCCCTGCTCTTCTACGCGGCGTTCTCGGCAGCGATCTTCAAGCTGATTCCGGTCACGATGACACTGCCGGGTATCGCGGGCTTCATCCTGTCGATCGGCATGGCGGTCGATGCCAACATCCTGATCTTCGAGCGACTCAAGGAGGAGCTCAACGCCGGCAAGACGTTGCGCGCCGCAATTGATGCGGGCTTCACCCGAGCGTTCTCGTCGATCTTCGACTCGAACATGTGTACGGTGATCACCTGTGCCATCCTCTGGAACTTCGGCACGGGCCCGATCCGCGGCTTTGCCTTGACGCTGGCGATCGGTGTCGTCGTGAGCATGTTCACCGCCATTACCTGCACGCGCACCATGCTCTATCTGCTGGTGCCGACCAGCCTGAGCCACAAGCCACAGTGGTGGGGCCTCGGGAACACGTGGATGCACCCGCCCGAGGGCGCCGTCTGGCGCATCGTGGAGCGCTGGAAGCTCTACTTCGGGATCAGTGGCGCACTGATCTTGACGAGCATCCTCTTCATGGGCTTGATGATCGGCAAGACCGGCTCCCCGGTTCTCCCTGGGATCGACTTCACCGGCGGCAGCTTGATGCAGCTCAAGTATGAGCAGCAGGTTCCGACCGCCGACGCGGTGCGCGAGGCGCTCGCTGTGACCGGGCGCGAGGAATCGGACGTCGCGATCAGCGCCGGGGATAAGCGCGTCGTGATCCGTGGCAAGCATTTCGCCTCGGATGCGACTCAGGCTGCGGCAGAGCGCGAGCAGATCGAGAAGGCGCTGACCGAAGCGACCGGCAAGTTCCAGGTGGAGTCGTTCGATAACGTGGGCCCGACGATGGGTAAGGATCTGACAAGCCAGGCGCTCAAGGCGATCCTGATCGCCTCGGTTCTGATCGTTCTCTACCTGTGGTTCCGGTTCACGAGCCTGGACTTTGGGCTGGTGGCGATCACCACTCTGCTCCACGATGCCTTTATCATCCTGGGCTTCTTCGCCATCACGGGCTACTTCTTCCACTGGGAGGTGGATAGCCTCTTCGTGACCGCGGTGCTGACGATTATCGGTTATTCGGTCCACGACACCATCGTCGTCTTCGACCGCATCCGAGAGAATCAGCGCCTGAAGACGCGCGGGGAGCCGTTCGAACTGGTGGCCGACCGGAGCGTGACGCAGACGGTGGTCCGCTCGATCAACACCTCGTTGACGGTGGTCTTCGTGCTGGCGGCCCTGGTCCTCTTTGGCGGGGCCACGATCCGGGAGTTCAACTCGGCCATGCTCGTAGGCATCATCGCGGGAGCCTACTCGACGATCTTCTTCGCCTCGCCGCTGCTGACGGTGGCGCGCACCTATGGCGAACGAAAGAAGCAGGCGAGCTCCCGCCGTGTGGAAGAGAAGCCGATGGTGGCCGCCGGAGGCGGGGCGCCGCAGCCCAAGCCACAGCCTAAGCCGCAGCCCAAACCGATTGAGGCCGCGGGCCCGAGCGAGGAGACCTCTGTGCCTGCCGCTCCGGTGACGGGCGGGGGCGTCGCCAAGGTGGCCCCGAAGCCACAGCGGAACATTAAGAAGAAGAAGCGCCGCTTCTAGCGAGAAAGCGAGCGACTGGTATGGAAGAGCCTGCGGCCAGGAACGGCCCCAGGCTCTTCCTGTACCTAACCGAAGCGAGGTGCAAGCAATAGATGGGCGCGGGCGCGCCAAGATGTGGAAACATGACCCAGGTGATTGAGCCGAGAGTAGAGGACCAGGCACCGGCCGCGGCATCAGCGGCTGTGGGGGCCGCCCCCCCGATTGACCAGGCGGTCCTCGCGGATCTAGAGCGGCTGTTGGACAGAGTGAGCCAGTACAACCCGCACATCGACCGTGACCAGGTGCGCGCGGCGGTGGAGCTGGCGCATATGGCGCATGGAGGGCAGCTTCGCGACTCCGGCGAGCCCTACATCTATCACCCGCTCAAGACGGCCCATATCCTGGCCGACATGGAGATGGATCAGGCCTCCATCATCGCCGGCATCCTGCACGACGTAGTGGAGGATACCAACGTGACCCTCGATCAGATCCACGAGCGGTTTGGCGAGGATGTCGCCGCCCTGGTGGATGGGGTGACCAAGCTCCCCGACGAGATGGCGGCCCCGGCGGACCTGGGCACCGAGAAGCGGCAACAGTCGGAGCGCAAGCGTCGGGCCGAGAACCTGCACAAGGTCTTCCTCTCTATGGCGCGTGACCTGCGGGTGGTCGTCATCAAGATGGCCGACCGGCTGCACAACATGCGCACCCTGGAACATCTGCCGCCCGAGAGGCGAGACCGCATCGCGCGCGAGACGCTGCAGATCTTCGCGCCACTGGCCCATCGCCTTGGCATCTGGCACCTGAAGTGGGAGTTGGAGGATCTCTCCTTCAAGTACACCGACCCGGAGAAGTACGACGAGGTGGCGGGCCTGGTCGCCAAAACGCGCGCCGAGCGCGAGGGCGAGTTGGCAGCCGCCATCGAGATCCTCCGCGAGCGCCTGCGGGCCTCCGGCATCGAGGCAGAGATCCAGGGCCGGCCCAAGCACCTCTACAGCATCTATCAGAAGATGCTCAGCCAGGAGCTCGATTTCTCCCATATTTACGACCTGATGGCGGTGCGCATCATCGTCAACACGCTGGAGGAGTGTTACCACGCCCTGGGCGTTGTCCATGAGCTGTGGGTGCCGCTGCGCGGCTTCTTCGCGGACTACGTCGCCAAGCCGAAGCCCAACAACTATCAGTCGCTCCATACCAAGGTGATCGGGCCCTCGGGCGAGCCGATGGAGATCCAGATCCGCACCTGGGCGATGCACCGCACCGCCGACTTCGGCGTGGCCGCGCACTGGCGCTACAAGGAGGGGAGCAAGGAAGACTCCTTCGAGCGCCGGCTCGCCATGCTGCGCCAGCAGCTCATCGCGTCGCAGAGCGACACGCGCGATCCGCAGGACTTCCTCCGCACGGTGATGGAGAATATCCTCGCCGATCAGGTCTTTGTCTTCACCCCGAAGGGCGAGGTGATCGACCTCCCGGCCGGCTCGACGCCGGTGGACTTCGCCTACCGCATCCATAGTGATCTGGGCGACCACTGCATCGGCGCCAAGGTCAACGGGCGCATGGTCCCAATCGACCATCGCTTCCACAACGGCGACGTGGTGCAGATCATCACCCGAAATACCAGTGGCCCCAGCCTGGACTGGCTGAAGTTCGTAAAGACGGCCACGGCGCGCAACCGCATCAAGCGGTATCTGCGCCGCCTGACGCGCGATGAGGATATCGTGCGCGGGCGCGAGCAGCTCGAGCGCGAGTTGGAGCGAAGGAACCTGGAGCGGATCGACCTCTCGCGGCACGAGCGCGTGGCCGAGGTGGCCACCGAGATGAACTATCAATCGGTGGATGACCTGCTTGCCGCCGTGGGCCATAGCCTCGTGAGCGTGCACAAGGTGGTGGAGCGCCTCAAGCTACAGCCGGTGCAGGAGACTCCCATCATCTCTGTGCCGGCGTCGCGCTCCGAGCAGCCAGCAGGGAAGATCGGCATCACCGTCGGCGGCCAGGAGGGCCTGCTCCTGAAGCTCGGCAAGTGTTGCAGCCCGCTTCCAGGGGACGCCGTCACCGCCTACGTCTCGCGCGGGCGCGGCCTCGTCATTCATCGCGTGGACTGCCCCAACGCCATCAAGTACTACCAGAAGGAGCCGGAGCGCCTCGTCGCCGTCGACTGGCAGGATCAGGACGATGCCGTCTATCCGGCGCACCTGCAGGTGCTGGTGGTGGACCGCGTCGGCGCGCTCAACGCGGTGGTCTCGATCATCAGCGAGAGCCGGGTGAACATCACGCGGATGAAGGTGAGCACCGCGCCCAACCGCACGGGTCTCCTCGACCTCTCGATTGAGGTGCGATCCACGGATCACCTGTGCAGCCTGATGCGCCGCATCGAGACGCTGAGCGATGTGCTCGAAGTGCGCCGCTCGGAGTCTGGCTACCGCAGGTAGCCTACATCCCGCAACACTTCTTATACTTCTTCCCGCTGCCGCAGGGGCAGGGTTCGTTGCGGCCCACCTTCGGCGTAGCCCGCCGCACCGGCTCTCCCTTTGGGGGCGCCTCGGCACGCTCCCCATGGCGCTCCTGCGCGGAGGACGGGGGCAGGCGCTGCTGCAGGAGGCCGCGCGCGGCATCGTAACACTCAAAACGGGGATCCCCCTCGACAACCTCGTGCCCCAGACGCGCGATCAGAGCCCGGGCCTCTTCGAGGGGGGCGCATCCGGCGAAGGCGTACCAGGCATCGCCTTGTACCTCCGGGTCGTCAGAATCCAACAGCGGCCGGATGCGCTCGGCAGCCGCTTCGAAATGCGTGTTGCCAGCCGCAAGGATGGACCACTTCCGGACCAGGGAGTCTGGGTCATCGAGGCCCGCCAGGATCGCGTCCTCGGCGCCGGTCGCGTCGCTGGAGTAGCTCACGGCTTTGAGGGCGGCTGCGCGCAGCACCGGGCTGGGGTTCTCCAGGAAGGGGAGCCACGTGTCCTGGAAGCGGGGGTCCGTGCTCAGCTCGCCCAGGGCGCTGATTGCCGCGGCGCGCACCGGCTCGGCCTCGGCTTCGTTCTCGGCGAGAGCCTGGATCTGGTCGCGGAAGTGCAAGTACCACTCTGGCGCGTCCCTGTCATAGTCCGGATCCCGCGGGCCCTCCTTCATCGCCACGATCTCTGCCTCCTCCAGGGCATCACAGCCCAAGAGTGCCAGGGTGCTGATCAGCTGCGCCCGAACCTCTACGTCGGATTCGATGGCGAAGCGCGCCAGGGCGACTGGCGCAGGTGCCCAATCCAGGTAGAACTCCTCCAGTGCTTCTACAGCGGCTTTCCGGACGCTCGGATTGGGGTGGTTGACCCACTCACAGACGCGGCCATAATCGGCATCATCCAGGGTTTCGGGTTCCAGCGTTTTCAGGGATTCTATCGCGCACAGGATCTGCGCCTCGTCTCTCGTTCGTGCCACTCTTCACCCCATTGCGCCCTGCGGGCAGCGGCTTGCAGCAAAAAAGCGAAAGGCCGCACCGCCGGCGGCGCGGCCTTTCGCCCGGTCATCACAGCGCCGCGCGTTCGCGCGGCGGGTGGCTGCCGGCTCTCCTACTTCTTGCCGACCAAGCCACGCTCGATGAGTGTCTCGGCTATCTGCACGGCGTTGGTCGCGGCACCCTTGCGGATGTTATCCGCAACGACCCACATGTGCAGCGTGTTTGGCACGAAGGGATCCTCGCGCACGCGTCCGACGTAGGTCAGATCCTTGCCCGTTGTCTCGGTGGGCAGCGGGTAGGCGGGGCCGCCCTCGCCTGCTACGGACGGGTCATCCACCACGACAATCCCGGGCGCGGCGGCGAGGAGCCGGAGTGCTTCCTCGCGAGTGATCTTCTCCTCGGTTTCGACGGTCACCGCCTCCGAGTGGCTGTTGAAGACAGGCACTCGGATGGTGGTGGCACTGATCGCGATGCGGTCAGTGCCGAAGATCTTGTGCGTCTCGGCGATCATCTTCCACTCTTCCGAGGTGTAGAAATCGGGGCGGAAGCTGCCGATCTGCGGGATCAGGTTGAACGCTATGGGATACTTGTAGGCCGAGGGGGCCGGCAACTCCTCGCCGCTAGCCCATGCCTTGGCCTGTGCTTCGAGCTCCCGGATGGCGGCCCGGCCGGTGCCAGAAACCGCCTGGTAGGTGGAGACGATCACACGCTTCAGTTTGCCCGCATCATGCAGAGGTTTGAGTGCGACCACCATCTGGATGGTGGAACAGTTCGGATTCGAGATGATCCCCTGGTGCTTCTCAATGGCATCCGCGTTGACTTCGGGCACCACCAGGGGGACGTCCGGCTTCATCCGGAAGTCGGCGCCGTTGTCAATAACGATGGCACCGCGGCGGACGGCCTCGTGCGCAAAGGTGACGGCTGCGCCCGATTCTCCCTCGGTGCCTGCGAAGAGAGCGATGTCCACGCCCTCGAAGGCATCCGGGGTGGTCTCACGGACGTCATAGGAACGCCCATCCACGGTGATAGTACGATCGGAGCGGGCGAGCGTTCGGATCTCGCGGGCGGGGAAGTTGCGCTGCACGAGGACGCGCAGCATCTCCTCTCCCACCGCGCCCACTCCAACGACGGCAACGGTGTACTGACTCAATTTCGCACTCCTCTGTCTCTACACGATGTAGTCGATGTCCGGAGCCTGATGCGTGCTCCGGCAAGGCCAGTATAACAATCGCGACCGGATCATGTCAAGGCGAATCAGAGGCGATCTCCCATCCGTCACAGATACCCCGTGACGCGCAGGCATAACCTCGCGGCCCGCGGCGGGCCGGGCCCCCCTCTCCCGCATCGCCTGGGTGCGAGGGGCCTGGATGGAGTAGCTGCGGTGGACGCGGGTGAGGCCGGCAATGAACGCCCATGGAGGGGGATGGCGGCCTCTTTGGGGCGGGGAGAAGGCTTCGGTGCAGGGAGTGGGGGAACCGGTTGAGGAGCGCGGGGCGAGTCCAGATTTGGATCCGCCCCGCGTCGCAGACACCTTGAGACACCTACTCGGGCATCTCGCCCATGGCTTTCCCGCCGAGCATGGCGTTGAGCGTGGTCTTGGTTTGCACGCGCGGGAGAGGTTGGCCCTCCGCCAGGGCGGCGCCCGAACCGTAACCGATCATGGTGAGCATCACCACATCGCACTCCTTGAAGATCCCGGCGGGCACGGTGACCTCCTGGCGCGTGGGTGCCATCATGGCGGTGCTCTTCACGAGCTTCGCCACCTCAGCCATCTCCAGGTAATCCCATCCGGCGCTAGGCTCGTCCTTCACTTCCGAGGAAGACCAGAGGATGAGCGTCTTGTTCCCCTGAACTCCGATGACGCGCGCATGGTAGCCGAGCACGCCTGGCACCGGCTTCCAGCGGAAGGTGATCGCGTCCTCCAGCGACGGCACCTTCGTGAGATCCGGGCTGGAGAGTTCGATGGGCGCGAGGAAATCGACGCCCTGCGGCACATCGATGGCCACGTTCCCGGTGTAGCTGGTCGTGAGGGTGTACTTCCCGGGGAGCGTGGCATCATTCGCGATCTTGCCAGGCTGCTTCCCAGTAGGCCAGTAGCCGGTCGTCCAATCCGGCTTGTAGAAATAGCTCTCCTTGTTCGCTGCCTGGGCGGCCTCTCGACGCGTCTGCGCTTTGATCTCCGGGCTCAGGGTATCCCAGCGGATCACCTCCGGCTGGCCGGGTTTCACCTTCGCCGCGGAGCCCCAGTAGCGTTTGATGGTGAATTCGGGCGCCTCAGAGTCGAGCTCCTCATCGAACTCCACTTGGCCCGGCTTCGGGCGGTAGAGGTCAAGGACGAGGCGGTCGCCCTGCTTGAGGCCGGCGGGCGGGGCGATGCTGGCCGTGGCGCCTTGGGGGGCGATGCCGGGCGACCAGAGGCGAACGCTCAGGGAGCGTTTGGGGGTGCCCATCCCGAGCACGGCTGCCATCCCAGGGATCTGGGCCATGGCATCAGCGTCCACTCCGGGCGGGAGCGGCGGAAGCGCGGGCATTCCGGCCATCTTCTGAACATGAGTCTCGGCAAAAACACCCCAGAACGCCTGATTCTCCGCCGCGAAGGCGGTGGCAGTCGCGGGCAGGAGTGCAAGCACGAGCAGAGCCTTCTTCATGCAATCTCCTTCCGAAGCGGCGCCCGCTGGCCCTCCCAGATAGATGACCGGGGACCGGACGCCTGGGAGCAATATCGCGCGAAGAGCGCCTATCCGTCAAGCCCTCTGCCGCCAGGGTGGTGTATAGGCCCTGGGGGAGAACCTCTCAGAGGCTCGCCCGGTGGGGTGGCCGGCTCCCGCTCCTGGGGTTCCGACCCCCAGGGTGGACTATCGGACCCCGTTGGAGTAGCACAACCGAGCCACGGGTGCTCACACCGCCCCATCCGCGCCTGCCACCTGATGCATCGCTCCGTGGCGTCTGCGCTACTGCGGGGCTTCAGGTCCGTGCCTACTGGGGAGCAGGGCTCTTCGCGAGGGTGCGCGATATGGCTGCTTCCAGCGCCTGGATCTCGGGCTCTGGCGTGCGCTCCGCGGTTCCCTCGGGGGTGAGGCCCGCGATCCCCAGCAACGACTCCCGGTATCGCGTCAGAATCTCGCGCGCTTTCTCATGTTCTGCGCGCGCGGCCACGGCATCGCCGGATTGGCGCAGGTGCTCGCCCATCCAATAGTGGCCGAAGGCGTAGTTGGGATCGACGTGCTCGCCGAGGGGACGAATCGTGCCGTATGGGCTCTGCTCGATCTCCACGAGGCGCCGCGCAGCCCGCAGCGTCTCTTCTGGGTGCGACCGCTCGAAGAGGGAGCCGAGTTGCCGCCAGGCGGGCGGGCTGTTTGGGTCCCACTCCAGGGCGTGCCGGAAGGCGGCCACCGCGCGCTCCGTCTCCCCGGCGCGCATCGCCAGGAGTCCGAGGTGGTAGGCGTTGAGGGCCATCGTGGGCGCCAGGCGCGCCGCCTGCTCCAAGTGTGACAGCCCCGCATCGATCTGCTCCCGGTCGCCAGAGACGAGCCCGAGGCCACCCAGCAGCCGGCCTAGCTCCCGGTGCGTCTCGGGGGCGTAGGGGTCAATGCGCAGCGCATCCGTGAACTCCTCCACCGCGGCCATCGGCGCGCGGCTCTTCAGGAGCATCGCCTGCTGGTGGTGCCAACTTGCCAGAGTCAGTGCGCCCGCGGGAAGAAGCATCGCCACAAGGAGCCCCAGAGCGACCTGCTCCATTCGTGCGCGCGCGCACATCCGGCGCACCCCGCCCGCGGCGGCCACGCCGGCACCCATCAGCGCCCAGAGGACCCATCCGGTGGCCGCGATTGACCAACCGAAATCGACAGCCGCGTAAGCCGTCGAGGCGGCCACTCCTCCGAGCGCCGCGGCGAGGAGGGGGGCTCGCAGCGTCTCGCTGGCGCTTTCCGGCTTGCAGCCGCGCATTCCCCGAAGCGCCGTGATAAACCATAGAATGAGCAGGAGCAATAGCCCGGCAATCCCCAGGATGCCCGTCTCCGCGGCGGTCTGGGCGAAGTGGTTGTGTGCCGTCTGGGCCCAGCTCGTCTCCGAGTAGCGCGTCATGATCGCCGGGAAGGTGCCGATACCGCTGCCGGCGAGCGGGTGCGCGAGGAAGCAGCGCCATGCCGCGGCCCACGTGGTGAGCCGGAACTGCAACGAGAACGCCTCGGCGCCCGTAAACGCGGCGACGACCCGATAGCGGAGCGTCGGCACCGCGAGGACGACGAGGACGCCGGCCAGGACGAACCCGGCAGCGATGAGCGCGGCCTGAACGGGCGTCACCGAGCGCCGGATAGCCAGGTAGGCGAGGAGGAAGACAAGGAAGCCCAAACCGACGGCGAGGAAGCCGAGGCGCGAGCCTGTGAAGGCGCTGGCGGCGAGCGCGATGACGAGAGCCACCGTCGGGATCGGCCAGGCGGCGCACAGCGAGTCTCGACGTGAGCGCAGCGCCAGGGCGGCGCCGGCCATGAGCGGCATCGTCAGCGCCAGGTGCGCGATCAACGTGTTCGGGTGCGAGAACCCGCCGAAGACTCGCCAGGCCCCCAGGCCATCGCGCAGCGCGGCAAGGTACTCCTGGTCGCCGCGCGCACCGGCCCATGCCGCGCCCGCGATCAAGGCGATCCACAGCGCGACGAGCGGAGCATCGAGGCGCAGCGCCTGACTGCCCCCAGCGAGAGTGGCTGCCGGACCCCCGCGACGCGGTTCGCGCTTGCGGCGGTT
>DUUU01000624.1 GCA_012841485.1 Armatimonadota bacterium | reverse complement strand
TGCGGTAGCCCCACCCCAGGAAGTAGTCGCCGGTATCGGTCAGGAGCGGCTTCCCGTAAGCATACAGGTCGAAGTGGCAGGCGTCTTCATGGGCGTGCCCGATGGCCTGGGTCGAGAGGTCGAAGTAGAGGTAGGGGTCATTGCGTCCCCAGCCGCCGCGCATCACATACCACCCGGATCCGGGCAAAGCGACCGAGGCGGGCGCGGGCTCCAGGCCATCGCTTCCCAAAACAGCCGCCAGCGTGGCCTTCAGACGGTCGTAGGGATCCGCGATGTTGCTCAGACGCGCTTCCTCAGCCGGCGGCAATCCGGTGAAGCCGGCCAGGTAGGAGCGCAGGAAGCTCTGTGCCGTGCCCCCATCCCAGTCCGGCCGGCCATAGGTATCGCCGATGTTGGGGAGGCCGCCGTTGGGCATCACGACCCAGAGCGGGGCGCCGAGGAGCTTGCCCCCCTGCCGCTTCACCATCGCCGCGAGCTCGTCCACGCCGGGCGCACCCGGGTTGGCGTCCAGGAACTCGAGCACCCGCGCCGCCCACGGCACCGAGACCGTCTGGTAGGAGATGGAGTGGGTATCCCAGGCCCCATCGGGCGAGGTGCGGTCCACGATCATGGCGCGCAGGTTGGCCGCGCCCGCCTCGAACCAGGCGCGCGCCTCTTGAAACTCGGGGAACATCACCGCGAGGGGAAGCAGCCCGGGATAGGAGGTGCCCCCATAGCGCATCAGCTCGCGCGCGCACGCGACAAAGAACTTCCAGAACGTGAGGTGGGCCTCAGGCGTGATCGAGGGCGAGCGGCGCACCACGTCGTAGGCGGCAATCATGTTGCAGAGCCGGTTGCGCACCTCCATGCCGGAAGGAACCAGTCGGCCGGCACGCATGTAGCCGTAGCAACGACAGCACTGCCCCGTCCAACTGGAGAGCTGCGCGGCGATCTCGGCAGCGTATTTCTCGTCGCGCGTATCTCGATAGACCCCGGCCAGCTCCGCCAGGTGGTTGAGCTGGTTCAGGTAGAGGATCCAGCTGGGGGCCTTGCTCGGGTTCTTCATCCAGTCGATGCGTGGGCCGAGGTCGTAGGTCTCGACCGTGCCGGCATCGTTGTTGCGGAGTGTGAACCGGTGGCGCATTGTCGTCTGATCCACGCGCCCGCGGTCGGCCGCCCTCCCGGGGAGGACAAGCGTGGAGTTACCGGGACCAAGCCCTGGAAAACGCGTGGGCGGCACCGCCGGCTTCTCGCGCGCGGCCATATGCCGGGCCAGGAGATCCCGGGCGCGCGTGAGATTGCCCGCGTCTCGCGCCACCACCACCTCGCGCAAAGCGGGATGGCCGGGATCCACCAAGCGGAGCACCTCCTCTAACGAGACATCCTGATCCACGGGCAGATGCGCGCATGGAGGCGGCAGAGGCGCCCGCGCCGCGCCAGAGCTCGCGGGCAGGCACGCCATGCCGAGGAACAACAGAAACAGAGGCAAAGCCCGGGGGGCGGGCGAAATCCGCGGGTTCGGCATATGGTTTTCTCCCTCGCGGCGCTCTTGGGCCGCAGGGGAATCGTTCGGCCTCAAGAGGGCATCCCCTTCCGGGTGTTCATTGTCCGCAGCTGGGCTCTGGCGGGCGTTCGCCTAACCCCCATCCCCTTCCCTACCCTCCGACCCCGTGCCACCCCCAGGGAAGGGGGGCTACCGCATGGGGCTCCCGGGCGCCTCTGAAGGGAACACGCACCCCAGAGTGCCCGACGCTTATCCGTGGCATCGGCGCGGTCAACTGGCGGCTCGATTTGCTTGACTCTCCCTCCCGGGCCTGTTATACTCCCTGCAAAGTGGCGGCTGGCACATGCACGGTGGCACGAAAGTCACGACTCCTCAGCAGAAGCCACGACGGCACAAACGAAACCGGAGAGGAGGCCGGGCGTTGCAGGGGATGATATCTCCCTCCCTCGCTCACCCC
>DUUU01000623.1 GCA_012841485.1 Armatimonadota bacterium | reverse complement strand
TTTTCACCAACTTGCCCTCGCGAGGGCTCAGAACTCGATCACCGCCACATCCTCGGCCTTCAGTGTGAACTCCGCGCGCGCGGCAGGCTGGCCGTGGAGAGTGCCGCCCGCTCGCCAGCGGACTTCCTGGCCGGTGACCAAGTCACGGCTGGCTGCCGGGGCCTTGCCCTGAAGCGTCACCGTAAACCGCTTCTCCTCGGAGCTGTCGTTGAAGAGCGTCAGGTAGCGGTCTCCAAAGCGCTCCACGTAAACCTGGGGATCACTCGTCACCGCCCCGGTGATCGGGCGCCACCCGGCTTCCGCCACCCGCTTGCACAGCGGCACGTACTTCTTGAAGAGCGGGCGGTCGCGGTTATAGAGCGCGGGGTTGCGGAAGTAGTGATTCGTAGAAGCATCGGCGCTGAAGAAGCCAGGGAACATCCCGTAGGCGAGCGACCGCTTCATGTACTTCTCTACCAACTCGTGCGAGAAGAGGTTGAAGTCGGTGTTCATCAGGAAGCAGTAGGGCTTGGTGGCGCACATCGCCCGCCGATAGAGCAGGTCGGCGTCAGACATCGGCTGCCAGTTCCCACGTGGGTTCCAGTTGGTCTCGGTGCCCAGCACATCCAGCCAGGGTGCCAGCCACGGCAGTCGGCTGGGCGTGCTGTTGGCCATCATCAGCTTGCCCATGCCATGCACATCCTCGGCCAGGCCACGAGCATATTCATAGGCGATCAGCCCGCGGAAGATCGCGGGGCGATGGGTGTCGATATCGAACGTGAGCGGGGTCTTCATGCCGGCGAAATGATCGCGACGGAAGTTCAGTTCGTCGGTCACGTAGCCCTCGCTGGAGTCGATGTACTCGCCATCGAGATCGCCCTGGCGCTGGGGGCCATAGAGCTGCTCGCGGAGCTTGGGGCTCCACTTGTTCAGGAAGTCGGTTGTCTCGCCTGGCACTCCAGGCGCGGAGTTCATGCTCCAGACGGCGCCGTTGCACCATGGCGTATCGAGCAATCGCGCTGCAAACGTCCCGGAAGCATCATGGTAGCCGCTCGCGAGGAGCGCCTGTGCTTGCCGGTTCCCCTCGCCGGCCAGGCGCTTCGCCTCGGCCACCGCCGCCTCCATCGTGCGCGGCATCTCCTCCGGCATCCTCATCCACCAGGTCATCGGCTCCGTATAGCGGAAAGTGATGATGTTGTTCGCATCATCCCAGGCCGTTTCGTTGTTCCCCTCTTTGAACTTGAAGCCGAAGTCCTCCCAGCCTTCCACATCGCTGATCTTGGCAAAGGGCATCCAGATCCCCTGCTCCGGCGTGCGACAGCGGAAGTACTCGGGGAAGACGCGGTAATAGCGGTCCAGCGCGCTCCGGAAACCCCACGCCGCATCGAAGTTGTAGACGCAAAACCGCAGCTCGGCGGACGGCTTCTCTGGCGTGAGCGCCAGGTCATAGGCAATGAAAAGCTCGCCCGTGCCGGCGCTATAGCCCACGCGGTAGAACGCCGGATAACCCATGTCGAGACCGATCGCCCGGCCCGTGTTCCCCCTCGCGACCGCCGCCATGGGATAGCGAGAGAGCGCGCCGTTGGCGCCGGCGGCAAAGCGAGCGACGTCGCGATACTCTGTGGGCGCCTGTGTCTCCAGGTTGCGCCGCGGATCGGCCAGCCAGCGCCAGCCCGTGCTGCCCACCGGCACAGCATAGACTAGCGTGATGGCGCGGTCCTTGCCCGTCGTATCCGCGATCCGGCAGCGGATGAAAGTGGCGCCGTCTCTTTGCTGTCGCTGGCTCTCCAGGGTCAGGCCGAACGCCTTGCCCCCCTCAAAGGTGGAGAAGCCCGTGTTGGCAGCGACGTCGCGCACCTGGAAGCCCTCTGCCAGGCGGCCCTTGACCGTGACGGGAAGCCCGTCGAAGATCGCGGCGCCTTTCGGCGTCTCAAGCTGGTACAGCACCGGATCGCGGAAGGATGCCTTCCCGGTGTGCCGGCGCAACAGCATGTAGAACGAAACCTGCTTCACCGGCTTGCTCGGGAAAATCACCACCTGCCGACGCTCCCAATCGTGCGTGCCGACGCTGAAGGGCGCGGTCTGCCCCCACAGCGGCGTGCCATCGGCATAGAGCAGGTCGAGGTAGAGCGAGTAGTTGTTGTCGCGCCCGCCGCTAATGCCCTCGGCTTTGCTCCACGCCACCGCGATGATCGGTCGCGGCACATCCTGGTTCAGCTCCACCGTCTGCCCCACGCCGCGGTGAACCGTGTTATCGTTGCCGTTGTCGCAGACGAAGACGCCCCCCTGCCGCTCGAAGCCCTGCTCCCAGGGCTGCCACTTGTCGTCGCTGAGCAGATTCGGGCCGGTGGCCTGCGCGTCAAACAAATCCTTGACCACGGCACACCTTCCCATTCCCGGCGCTGCTAGAAGCAGCGCGGCACAGAAAAGGATTATACTCCGCACGGAACACCAGCCTTTCTCTTGACCATCGGGCTCCCCTCTCGCCCTTCCCGGGACGCGGCCAATCGAGGGGCAGACCGCCGCTTCAGTCCCCTGCCAGGGAAACCAGACAACAGCGTGGCTCTGGGCCAAACCTTCCTGCCTCATCGTCGCCGGGCTGCACTGCCACGCGCCATGAAGCGACAGGGAGCGGTTCGTGCATCCCTCGCCCGATCCTTCCACCCTGGCCCCGCGAACTCCTCTCTTGCGCAACGCTTCCCGAATCCTAGATACCGGGGAGGAGTTCGCGCCGCTCCCACGAACAACAGGGTGACTGCTATGCCCGCGCCTGTCAGAGAAACGCTGGCAGGGGAAGCGGCTTCTAATCGGAGGCTCGATGGTTACCCTTCTCCACCTTGCGGACCTGCACCTCGACACGCCATTCAAGGGGCTGGCGGAAACAGACGAAGCACTGGCCACTCGTCTGCGAGATGCCACCCTGAACGCGCTCGACCGGGCTGTCGCTTTCGCCCTGGAGCAGAAACTGAGTGGCCGGCTCGATGCCGTCACCTTTGGCGGCGACATCTTCGATGAAACCGCGCCCAGCCTGCGGGCGCGGATGCGTTTCGGCGAGGCACTCAAAACGCTCTGCCGGGAGGGGATCCCCTGCTTCATCATCGCCGGGAATCACGACCCGATCGATGACCCGTCGCTCTGGCGCCGCCACGTCTCGCTCCCCGAAGGCTGCACGCTCTTCGACGCGGAATGGGGCGCCGGCGTAATCGAAAAGGAGGGCGCGCCCGCGTGCACGGTGGTCGGGCGTAGCTTCAGCCAGGCTCTCAACAATGCTCATCCCCTGCTCGGCCTGGAGGCGCACGCCGCGGCGCTGGAAGCCGCCCCCCTGCGCGTCGGCCTACTTCACTGCGATGCCGGGGGCACCAAGAGCGAGGAGAACGGCTACGCGCCAGTTTCGGTAGGCGATCTGGCCCGTGCCCCGGTCGATGCCTGGCTCCTGGGCCACATCCACAAGCGCTCCGAGAAGCCGCTCCACGACCGGCCGCTCGTCATCTACCCGGGCAATCCCCAGGGCCGTGACATCAACGAAGCCGGGCCGAAGGGCGGGCTGCTGGTCCACCTGGAACCGGGGCGCGCGCCGAAGACCGAGTTTGTGCCGTTCGGATCGATTCTCTGGGAGCGCGTGGAGGTCGCCGTCTCCGAATGCGCGGGCGACACCGCCGTGACGGAGGCGATCCGCGACGCGCTTCAGACCCGGCTGGACGAGGCCTCGCGCACCGGCGCCGAGGGCTTGATCGCCCGGGTAACGCTCGCCGGCCGCCCGGAGCTTTCGACATGGCGGCTGTTGCAGAGCCCGGAAACGCTGGACGAAATCCGGAAGAACGCCGCCGGCGCGACGGAGACGCCCTTCCTGGTGATCGAGCAGCTGGAGTCGCGCGCCCAGGCGCCGCTCCCGCCGCGCGAAGAGCTGCGGGAGCGCGAAGACCTGCTCGGCGATTTCCTCCGCGTCCTGGACCAGGCGCGGGAAGCCCCCGAGAGTGGCGCACGCCGCGCGGTGGAAGAGGCGCTCAGCGCTTTCTCGAAGAACGCAGACGCGCGCGAGTTCGGAGGCATCCCCGGACCCGAGATGCCGCTTGAGGAGCTCCTGGATGCAGCAGAGAAGATCGCGCTCACGCTGCTCTGGGATGAGGAAGATGCCCTCGCCTCGGAGGAGGAGCCGGTACAATCATGAGGATCGACCAAATCAAGCTGGTGCGCTTCGGCGAGTTCGCCGATTGGGAGGTGGGCGACCTGCAGCCCGGGCTCAACGCCCTCTTCGGCCCGAACGAAACGGG
>DUUU01000622.1 GCA_012841485.1 Armatimonadota bacterium | reverse complement strand
GCCGCGTTTATCGCCCTGCGCGCCTGCGCCGCTCGGCTCCCGCGGTTAGCAGCGCAGAACAACGCCCCGCGCCCAGGCGACCTTGTCTCTCCCTCGTCGATAGCCGGTCGGCCAGGAGTCTGCATCCATCCGCTGCCGTGACCGCGCGGCTCCTGGCGAGTCTCTCAGGCCTTCACGGAGCGATGCCAACCCCTCCGATGCCCGCCCGGTAGCCGGGCCCTCTCGCCATCCCCCCGCCGTATTGATTGGCAGCCAGCCCCCGAAAACGCGGGTTCCATCGCCGCTGGCTCACTCCCCGCCGCTCTCCCGCCGTAGCTGCGGCTGAACATCTGAGAACGCCCGCAAAAAAAGCAATCGCCGGTGAAGCCAACGGGCCTCTCCGGCGATTGCTCTTCTCTGTCCCTGATCGATCTGCTATGGATTGGTGTGCGCCCAGATGGAGGAGGCATCCTTCTTTAGGATGCTGCTCGTCTTGTACCACTTCACGTGGCCGTCCATCATCAGGCAGTTCGCGCCCTCGCTATGCCGCGAGGAGACGGCGTAGTTCACATAGCTATACGGCGGCGTTCCGTAGCAATGCGGGCAGTAGATCGCTGCAGACCCGCCAGTCCCCTCACCCGTCGTCCCCGTGTGGCTATCGCACACCACCAGGTCTTCGGCTGGACGCTGGAGCTGCGCCAGGGTCACATCCTTGCCCAAAGCGGCGTCGTCCTCCTTCGGGTAGCAGATGATATGGCGCCAGTTCGCCCCATAGCCAAGCGCCGCGCCGGGAAGGCTCGGGCACTTCTTGATCTGGGTGTTCTTGATGTAGGCATCGATGACTTCGTGCCAGTCGTTTGCCGTACTCGGCACGTTCTTCAGAGAGTACTTGGGGAGCATCTCGTCGTAATCCTGCGCATAGGCGAGGATCGCGAGGCCAATCTGCTTCAGGTTTGAGGCGCAGTTCGCCTTGCGCGCATTCTCTCTGGCCCGGGCAAACACCGGAAAGAGGATCGCCGCTAGTATAGCGATGATGGCTATGACGACGAGCAGCTCGATCAGGGTAAAACCACGACGTTTCATTCATGCTCCTTCTAGCCGGAGATCGGGCCACGACAGACCACTTCTTCCCGGCATACCACTTGCCCTTGCAGGGCATCTTCTCACAGGGCAGCCCGTTGACAGTAGCCCTAGACAGAGCTTACCAGGGCAACGAGCGCCTGTCAAGTGTGCGCGAACAACCCCGGCGGCACAGAGACCACGGGGGAAGAGAACGAACACGGATGGAGAGGCGCGGGCCCCCGGGCTGGCCGGCCCATCTCGAGCGTCCGGCGTCAGGGGCTCGCGCTCTCTACTGGGCCGGGCGTGGCGGCTGCGGCAAGGCTTTCAAGAACCTCATCCGAGCGAGTGAGGTGCATGAGGCGCTGGCGCAGGGGCGCTGCCCCGGGAAAGCCCTTGACGTAGTGGGCGAGATGCGCACGCATCTCGCGGATGACCACCTCCTCCGGGCCTTCGGCGAGGGCGAGACGTAGATGTCGCGCCGCCGTCTCGAGACGCTCTTGGATGCCTGGCTCGGGCCCCGGGTCGCCGGTGCGAAGGTAGGCAAGACAGCGCCGGAAGAGCCACGGGTTCCCCAAAGCGCCCCGGCCCATCATGATCGCATCGCATCCGGTGTGTTGGAACATGCGCAGCGCGTCCTCGGGC
>DUUU01000621.1 GCA_012841485.1 Armatimonadota bacterium | reverse complement strand
GCGCGCCATCGGCGAGTACCTTGACACGCTGCCCCCGAAAAGCGATGCCTAGTCGGCATGGCTTTCGCGTGATGAGGGCGGGCCGCCTGGCAGAGGAGGTGGTCCGCCCGTTTTCCCCTCATTCGTCTGCTTAGCAGGGCATCCTGGAGGAGCCGCCGAACTACCGGAGAGGGCGAGACAGCCGGGGGTGCGCCTTCATCCGATGGCGTGCCTCTCCTGTGCGCGATTCTATGGGCAACCCCCACTGGCCTGGCGAGCGATCACGCTGTATCCGACGCGCTGGTGCTGGAACACGCTGGTGTGCGAAGTTCCCTGCCGGGCTAGGAAGACGGGAGACGAAGTTGAGCAATCCCTCCACGCGGCTGATCGATGGGATGCCGCGCCTGATCCAGGCGGGAATGGGGATCCATATCTCCAGCGCCCGACTGGCCAATATCACCTCGCGCCTGGGTGCTCTCGGTGTGGTATCGGGCGCGGGCCTGCGCCACGTAGTGGTCGAGCAGGTGCGTGCCGGCGCCACCGAAGCGATTGCGGCTGCGCGCACCTTCCCCTTCGCGCGCTATGTCGAAGAGCTCCTTGCCTTTGCGCCAGGCGGATCGAAGCACCGCTCGGCCGTGCCGGTGGATCACCCCGAGCCGCGGTTGGGCGGCCTGGCAAAGCGGTTGACCACGATCAGCGCCTATGTCGAGGTGGCGATGGCGAAGAAGGGCCATCGCGGCAAGGTGGGCATCAACGTGATGTGGAAGTGCGCCTTGAGCGTGCTGCCGACGATCTACGGCTCGATGCTGGCCGGCGTCGACGCACTCGTGTGCGGTGCCGGCGTGCCGATGGAGCTTCCTGGAATCGTGGCCAACATCCGTGCGGGGAAGGACCTCTCGTATGCGCCGCTCACCGGCACGGACACGCATACGCAGCTGAGCATCACCGAGGATGACCCGGCGCCGGTGTTGGCGCGCATGGAACCCCCGAAGATGCTGCCCATCGTCTCGAACTACGCCTTCTGCAAGCGCATCATGGACACATGGGCGAAGCGCTACGAGGGCGCGCGGCCTTTCGCCTTCGTCCTCGAGAACCACGCGGCCGGAGGACACAACGCGCCGCCGCGCAACAAGGTGGCGTTTACAGAGACCGATGACCTCGATTCCTACTTTGATAAGGTGCTTGGACTGGGCCTTCCGATCTACGTCGCCGGCGAGTTTCCCGGTGGGGGCTCGCGCAGCGACTACCTCCACTGGCTGGAGCGCGGCGCCTATGGGATTCAGGTAGGCTCGCGCTTCGCGCTCTGTAGCGACTCCGGCATGCGCCCGGATCTTCGCGATGCCGTCATCGAAGCCAACCGCCGCGGCGAATCGGAAGTGGTCACCGACCTCCGCCTCTCGCCGACCGGCTATCCCTTCAAGCGCGTCTCCGTGCCCGGAACGCTCAGCGATCCCCGCGTTTACGCCGCCCGGCCGCGGGTGTGCAGTCGCCTGCACCTGGCACGCTCAGTGTTCCGAGAGCAGCCGGATGGCACCGTCAAAGAGAGCTACATCTGCCCGGCGATGCCAGAGAAGCGGTTCCTCAGCCTGGGGGGCGACCCCGCGGAGCTGGACGACCGCGTCTGTCTGTGCAACGCGCTCCTGTCGACGGCGGGTTTCTACCACGATGTGGAGCCGCCGATCGTCACTTTGGGTGACAGCGGCCTGCTGGTGAAGGAGCATCTCAGCGCGCGGCAGGTGATGGAGGAGATTCTGACGCCCGAATATGTGGCGCAGGCCGAGAAGGATCTGGCCGAGACGACTTAGCCGCGAGGCGGGGGGCGCGGGCGGTGCTGGCCGGGCATAGGGCGCCGCCGGCGCTCCCTGGCCAGCGGCGCCCTATGGAGCGCCGGGCTTCTGCCTATCTCCTCGCTACGCGGCCGAGCACTTTTCCACTGGCGTCGATCAGCTCCACCGCCAGCGGCATCTGACCCAGGGCATGGGTGGAGCAGGAGAGGCAGGGATCGTAGCATCGGATCGCCGCCTCCACGCGGTTGAGCATCCCCTCGGTCAGCTTCTTCCCATCCACATAGGCCCGGGCCACCTCGCTCACGGCGCGGTTCATCGCCCAGTTGTTGTGCCCGGTGGAGACGATCAGGTTCACGCTCTCCAGCCGGCCCGTGTCATCCACCTGGTAGTGGTGGATCAGCGTGCCGCGCGGCGCCTCGACGACTCCCACGCCCTCGCGGTTTCTCACCGGTCCGATGGCAAGCGTCTCGGTGGCGGTAATGTCATCATCGGCGAGGAGTTCCCGGGCGCGCTCGGCGGCATGGAGGCCCTCAATCGCGCGGGCGAGGTGGTAGAAGAGGGAGCCTTCCACCGCGCCCCCGCCACCCAGAGCCTTGAAGCTCTGCCACTCATCCCGTGCCGATGGCGTCGAGATGCCGCTGCACAGGTTGAGGCGGGCAAGCGGGCCGACGCGATAGGCGCCCGCCGGAAAACCGAGCTTTCGGTAGTAGGGGAATTTGAGGTAGGACCAGGGCACCGTCTTCTCGGCGATGTAGTTCAGGTAGTTCGCCGGGTCGTAGTCCGGCTCCCAGGGCCGAAGCTGCGAGTCGACCATGCGGATGCGGCCCTCGTACAGCTCCAGTTGCCCCTGATCCCCTACCAGGCCGGCGTACCCAGAGGGGAACGCGGCGAAGCTCTCCATCTGCTCGGCGTTCACCTCGGCGTAGCCTTTGACAACGGCGACAGCCTCGCGCATTCCTTCCACGACGCCATCGATCTTTGCGCATAGCTCGTCGCGGTCCGCCGGATCCAGGCCCTTGTTGACGCTGTTGGGCGTGGCAGCGTCGTAGGGATGGATCCGCTTGCCGCCGATCTTGCGGATCACCTCCTGCCCGAATTTGCGCAGGCCGATGCCCTTGAGCGCCAGATCCGGAACCGCTTCGATCACTCCCACCACGTTGCGCGTCGCGGGGTCGGCGTCGAAGCCAAGGAGCAGATCCGGCGAGGCGAGGTGGAAAAGGTGGAGCGCGTGCGATTGGATGAACTGCCCCATGTGCATCAGCTCGCGTATGAGCCGTGCCGGCCGGGGCAACGCCTGGCCCACGATTGCGTCGCACGCCTTGGCCGAGGCCAGATGGTGACTGATTGGGCAGATTCCGCAGATGCGCTGCGTGATCTGGGGCATCTCGAAGAACATGCGCCCTTCGCAAAACTTCTCGAAGCCCCGGAACTCATTGACGTGCATCCGAGCCTCGGTGACCTTGCCCGCGTCATCGAGGTGGATGGTCACTTTGGCGTGGCCCTCGATGCGCGTGACCGGTTCGATGGTGATGGTGCTTGCCATGCTCTTCCCTCCAGAGATAGGGCGCGAGAGGGCGATGGGCGATAGGAGGAGAGAGCATCTTCCCCCGGCAGCCCCCGTGGGGGGCGGCTGGCGCCTCCCGGGATGCGGCCGGGGATCCCTCTCGCGTCCCGCACCTCGCTCAGTCGTAGCGCAGATTCTCTCCCACGGGCACGGGGAGCCGGCCCTCCAGGAGCTCCTTGATCGCCCAACCGATCGCTTGCGCGGAAGGAGGGCAGCCTGGAAGGTAGGCATCCACCTTCACCACCTCGTTGCAGGCCCTGGTGCGATCCAGGAGCTGGCACAGCTCCGGATCGGAGGGCACTTCACCATGCACCGTGCTAGGGGTTTCGACGTACGCTCTCTTCAGCGCCTCCTCCGTGCCAGAGAGGTTGCGCATCGTCGGGATTCCGCCGAAACAGGCGCAGTCGCCAAGTGCCAGCAGGATCTGACATTTCTCGCGCATCTCCTTGAGCGTGTCGATGTTGGCGGTGTTTGCCACCGCGCCCTCGACGATGCCAACCGTTACCTCGGGAGGGTGCTTCAGGTCCGTGATCGGGCTGGATGTGAGCTCGACCTCGCCCAGGAGGGTTACCAACTCTTCATCAAGATCGAGCAGCGACATGTGACAGCCGGCGCACCCTGCCAGCCAGTCTGTCGCGATCTTCACCTTCGCCATGCTATCTCCCCCCTATCTCGTGCCTCGTCTCCCACATCACGAGGATAACGCCATCAACACCTCGCTCTCATCACGCACGCCGGGCGGCGGCTCTACGGCCGCGCGGAGATGCACCTCCTGTCCCTGCGCGTTGACCATGGTGCCGCTCTTCTCGATCCAGAGCGGGGCCGGCAGGACCACGTCCGCCCTCTCCGTCAGCGGCGTGCGGTAGGCGGCGTGGACCACCAGGAAGGGCTGGCCGTCAGGATGGTCCAGGGCCTCTGAGGTGAGGTCGGCATCATCGCCGGCCAGGCAGAGGATCGCCTTCGCCGCCTGCCGGTCGATACCGTTGGCTGAGAGACCGGCTGCTGCCGCGCCTCGGCTGTTCGCCTTCTCGCCTAGCCGCAGCAGGCGTGGCCAGCCTGCCTCCGCGCCGGGCACGGCCCCCTCGAAGGCAATCTCGCCCGCGGGTTGGCATAGGATGAAGAGGGGGCGTTTGGCTGCTGCCAGAAGCGGCGCCACCGGGTTTCCCACCTGGCCCAGGCTGCGCAACGCCTCCGGGATCGCCGCGCCATCGGCTGGCAGATGCACCCGGGCGCGGCGAACCAGCCGCCTCGCTGCCGAGCCGATCAGGACGAGCGCCGTGCCATTCTGTTCCACCGCCCGGTTCACGAGGAACCCCACCACCTCATGGGACGCGCAGGCATCCTCACCGGCGAGAAGGATCAGATCCGCCGCCAGAAGATCGCTCGTCGTGGCATCGGGTGTGCGGTCGAAGAGGCTCTGAGCGCCAAGCGCGACCGCGTTCGTGGGGACAAGCGCGGTCTCGACGTAGGAACGGAGGGCAGCCAGTGCCTCGGTGCTCAGGCGCGCGCTGGCGACGCCGATCACCGAAGAGGCCCCGTGGGCGTGGCGGGCCATGGCCAGACCTTCCCGGGCCGTGGAGATCGCCTCGTCCCAGGAGACGGGCTGCAGAACGCCTTCCTTGCGCGCCAGTGGCGTTCGCACGCGCTCGCGCGCGTCGCCCAGCGATTCATAGCGGCCCTTCTTGCAGAGGAGCCCCGTGCCGTTCTCGGCCGATAGGTCGGCGTCCACCCGCAGCACCTGGCCCGAACGCGCCACCAGCTCGACCGGACAGCCGAGGCTGCATTCCGGGCAGGTGGATTTCACCAGGGTGCATTCCTCTTTCCGACCGCGAAAGACCGAGCGCCTATCGAAAAGCGCGCCCGTGGGGCAGACCTGGACGCACGTCCCGCAGGAGGCGCATGTGGAGTCTGCAAACGGCTCGCCGCCATCGATGGAGAGCATCGAGTGGATGCCGCGATCCCGGATGCCCAGAGTGTGGTTGGCGACGAGTTCATTGCAGGCGCGGAGGCACCGCCGGCAGAGGATGCACCGGTTCTGATCGAACACCTTGTGCTCGTGAGAAGTGTCGGTCTCCACCCGGGGATAGAGGCCGGGGTAACGCACGTGATCCATGCCGAGGCGGTAAGCGAGGGCCTGCAGCTCGCAGTCGCCGCTCGCCGCGCAGAACATGCAGTAGTGGTTGCGCTCGGCGAAGAGCAGCTCGAGGGTGGAGCGGCGGAGCGCGGTGAGGCGATCCGAATCGGTGGTGACCGTCATGCCCTCCTCGACGGGGGTGGTGCACGCGGTGGTGATGCGGCCCCCAGCCAGCTCGACGATGCACATGCGGCAGGTGCCGATATCATGCACGCCCTTCAGGTGGCACAGCGTGGGGAGAGCGATCCCGGCGCGCTCGCACGCGGCGAGGATCGTATCGCCCTGCTGGCCCTTCGCCTCCTTGCCGTTGATCGTGAGAGTGATCTCGCTCATTCGCCATCCCTCCGCTCCAGATCGCAGCGCAGGCAGCGCCGGGCCTCCTGGCGTGCTGCCTCTTCGGAGAGCGCCTGCTCGACCTCCAGGAAGCTACGCGCCCGCGCTTCCGGTGGCAGTTCACCCGCCTTCGCCCGCGGCACCGCCGCGTACGCCTCCATCTCATAGGTCAGGTCGAGAACGCGGTAGTCGGACCACACCTCGTCCGGCGCGGGCTCTTTTCCCTGCAGGTAGGCATCGACGAAGAGCGCCACCCGGTTGCCCTGGCCCACCGCCTCGACGACGGTCGCCGGGCCGGTT
>DUUU01000620.1 GCA_012841485.1 Armatimonadota bacterium | reverse complement strand
TTCATGGCGCGCTCCAACGCCAGCTCGTAGGTAATGATCCCCTTCTGGTAAAGATCGCGCAGGTGCTGGTCCATCGACTGCATCCCCACATTCGCGCCAGTCTGGATCGCGGAGGGGATCTGGTGCGCTTTGTTCTCGCGGATCAGGTTCCGAATGGCCGGGGTGCAGATCATGATCTCCATGGCGCACACGCGCCCGGGCATCCCCGCCCGCGGGAGAAGCTGTTGGCAGATCACCGCCTCCAGGTTGTTCGAGAGCTGGAAGCGGATCTGCTCCTGCTGGCCGGGCGGGAAGACGTCCACCATGCGGTCTACCGTCTGCGCCGCGTTGTTCGTGTGCAGGGTGGCGAACACCAGGTGGCCCGTCTCCGCCGTCGTGATGGCAATCTGGATCGTCTCCAGGTCGCGCATCTCACCGACAAGCACCACATCCGGGTCTTCGCGCAGGGCGGAGCGCAAGGCATTGTTGAAGCTGCGCGTATCCTGCCCTACCTCGCGCTGGTTGATGATGCTGTACTTGTGCGTGTGCAGGTACTCGATCGGGTCCTCGATGGTAATGATATGCTCGCTGCGCTCGGTGTTGATCTGGTTGATCATCGCCGCCAGCGTCGTCGATTTCCCGGAGCCCGTCGGGCCGGTCACCAGCACCAACCCGCGCTTTTTCTTCGTCAGTTCCTCCAGGATCAGCGGCAGGCCCAGGTCACGCATCGTCGGGATCTTCTGGGGGATCTTCCGAAACGCCGCCGCGATGGTGCCGTTGTCCTTGTAGACGTTCACGCGGAAGCGCGCGACCTTGGCCAGCGAGTACGAGAAGTCCAGCTCGAGGTTCGTCTCGAACTTCTGGATCTGCTCGTCGGTCATGATGTCGTAGATGATCCGCTGCGAGTCCTGGGGCGTAACCCGGGCGTAGTTCATCGCCGTGAGCTGACCATCTACCCGAAGGATGGGCGGCACACCCACGACAAGGTGCATGTCCGAGGCATCTCTTTCGACCGACTTGCGCAGCAGGTCATCCAGATGCACGCTATCAAGGGGAAGCTGCGTGCGGCTGGCGGGAGCCTGAGCCGCCTGGTTCTTGACGTCAGACAAGGCTAGTCCTTTCCTGCGCGACGGGGAGCGCATCCACTCCACCCGTACTGCCCAGCCATAGCGCGAAGTCGTGAATCCAGAAGTGGAACGAGGGGGCGCGCCGCCCCCATTTTCAGGTGCCCACGCGCCTGACCCGTACCCCCACACCCCTGCGAATCCACTCCACAGGAGAACAGAGGCCATCACGGCCTCTCCAGCACAACCCGACCCTCAATCAGTAGTGGCGCCCAGGCACGGCCATCGGTCCTGGGCGCCAGGGTATCGGCGCATCGGCGTCACACACGCATCCTCCATGGCGGCGCGCGCCGATCACCTGCCGCAGCAGGCAAAACGCATCAGCGATCCCTTCTCCGCCGGGTCACCTGCCAGGAGACCGGCGATGCGATCCATGCGCAGAGCCTGCTGCCCGCTCTCTTCCCGCCCCGGGAGCTATCCTCCATCGCCCCAGTATCAGGCAGGCGCTCAGCCGCTGTGACCCGCCGTGAAGACGACGCGCAGCACCTCTTCGACGGTGGTGATTCCCTCGAGGGCCTTCAGCATCCCATCCTCGCGGAGCAGCTTCATCCCGTTAGCCCGGCCGGCCTCGCGGATCTCCGAGAGCGGCGCACGGCGCACCACCAGGTCGTTGATCTCGTCGTTCATGAGCAGCATCTCATGGATGCCCGTGCGGCCCTTATATCCGGTCTGCCGGCAATTCTCGCACCCCTTGCCACGGTAGAAGGTGATCGGCGGGCCATCGGGGTCCTGCTTGACTCCGAGGCGGGCCACCGCATCCGGCGGGGGATTGTAGGGCACCTTGCACTCGGGGCAGATGCGACGCGCCAGACGCTGGGCCAACACGCCAATCAGCGAGGCCGAGATCAGAAACGGCTCCACGCCCATATCCACCAGACGCGTAACCGCAGAAGGCGCGTCATTGGTATGCAGCGTGGAGAGCACCAGGTGACCCGTGAGCGACGCCTCAATCGCCGTCTCAGCCGTCTCCAGGTCGCGGATCTCACCCACCATGATGATGTCCGGGTCCTGGCGCAGGAAGGAGCGCAGGCCGGCAGCGAACGTGAGGCCCGCCTTGCGGTTCACCTGCACCTGGCTGATGCCCGGGAGCTGATACTCGACCGGGTCCTCGATGGTGATGATGTTCTTCTCCACCGAGTTGATCTTGTTCAAGACAGAATACTGCGTGGTCGTCTTCCCCGAACCGGTCGGCCCGGTAGAGAGGATCATCCCGTTTGGCTGGACAATGACCGTCTCGAGCTGGGCCAGGGTCTCCGGGTAGAAGCCGAGCTTGTTCAAGCCGATCATGACGCTACTCTTATCGAGAATACGCATGACCGCCTTCTCCCCGAAGACCGTCGGGAGAATCGAGACGCGGAGGTCGTAATCCTTGCCACCGTAGGTAATGCCGATACGGCCATCCTGCGGGATGCGGCGCTCCGCGATATTCAGGTCGGCCATAATCTTGATACGGGAAAGCAGCGGCGGCTGGATGTATTTGGGAAGCTGCATCACCTCGTGGAGGACGCCGTCGATGCGGTAGCGGACGCGCGTGAAGCGGCTGCCCGGCTCGACATGGATATCCGAGCTTCCATCCTTGATCGCCTGCTGGATGATGGCATTCACCACGCGGATGATCGGCGCCTTGTTGGCATCCTCATCGGCGCCCGCGGGCAGCTCCTCCATCTCCTGGTTGGCGCCCAAACCGGCCAGGTCTTTGAGTGCCGCCTGTCCATCCGCCAGCGGGTTGGCGGAGCTGACGGGGGCGGCCGGCGCCGCCGCGGGCGCGGCAGGCTGGCTCTCGTTGGCCGGCTCGGGCTCATCGCTGCCGTAGTAGCGCGAAATCGCTTCCTCGATATCACCCGGCGTCGCCAGCGCGGCCACCACCTGCATCCCCGTCACCAGCTTGAGGTCATCGAGCGCGATGACGTTCGACGGGTCCTTCATCGCCACGAAGAGCTTCTGCCCAAGCTTCTGCACGGCGACCAAGTCGTAGCGCTGCGCCAGATCCTTGCGGACGAGGCGAACGGCCTCCTCGTTGACCTTGAACTGCGCCAGGTCCAGGAAAGGAACGCCCGCCAACTGGGCTTGCGCCTTGGCGACATCCTTCTCCTTGGCGAAGCCCTGTTCCACGATCACCCGGCCGATATCGCCTCGGCGGCCAGAGTTCGCCCAGATATCCTGGGCCTGTCGGTACTGTTCCGGGGAGATCAGTTTGAGCTCGACGAGCAGCTCGCCTACGTTCTTCTTGGCCATTACCATTGCCTGTCACCGCCCTGTTAGTTCCATGTCTGCCGGGCCTGGGCGCCCGGCATAGCACAAGAATGGAGACGCCTGGTGTGCCACAAGGGCATTATACCATATCCCTGGCGAGGGCGCAAGAAAGGATCGAGGCGTTGGTCAACGCCTCCCAGGGCCGGTCAAAGCGCCCTCGTTCTATCCGGAAAGGCACGCGAGGCGTGTTCGACGCCCTCACGGCCGGGAGAGTGCCTGCCGCAGGGCGCGCTCCATAACCGCCACCGGCGGCTGCTGGCCGGTCCAGATGCGGAACGAGGCCGCCCCCTGTAACACCAACATGCGCAAGCCGTTCGCCGCGCGCGCGCCGCGGCGCCCCGCCGCCGCCATCAAGCGCGTCACCGGGGGGTTATAGATCAGATCGTAAACGAACAGGTCTGGATGAAGCCCCTCCTCGGGCACCAGGAGGGGCGCGTCGGCCCGCGGGTGCATGCCCACCGAGGTGGCGTTCACCAGGATCTCGGCCTCGCAGAGGCAGTCGCGAAGCGTGCCCGTATCCAGCGACACCCCCCGCGTTGCCTTGCACCCC
>DUUU01000619.1 GCA_012841485.1 Armatimonadota bacterium | reverse complement strand
GGCGCGACGTGCCGGAGCACACAACATCGCGGCGGCTCTCCGCACGTACGCCGGTCGGTACAAGCAGGCAGTCACCATCGTGCTGACCGCCGGGCGGCCCCGAGACCGCTGAATGAAATGACCCTGCTCAGGGCACCCGCCTGCCTGGCCGCGTGCCTGGGGCCACTTGATCCCGTGGAGCAACGGCTGCCGGCATGCGGGAAGGCGCCGGCGGGAGACGCCTACGGGGCTTTGCCGACCAACAGCGCGAGATTCACGATGTGTCCCACCTGGCCGCCGCGCGTGGGGAGCGTCGCCGCGTAGGTGAGCCCGAGGCGGGAAGTGAGAGGCAGGGCAATGCCGCCGGCGGCGACCCCCTCCGGACCTCCGAGCACCTCCGCCATCAGCATCAGCGTTCCGAGTGTGTGGTCGATGCCCGCCAGCGGGCGCAACGCCCCCTCGGTACGCAGCGCCCCGAGATGGAAGCGTGTCTGGCCCAGGCTCCGCGTGCCCACCAGATAGGGCTCGGCGCGGAGGCCACCCGCCACATTCTGGACACCCACGGCAATGGCCGGCAGGCCGCGCTCTTCTGGCAACACCAGCCACTTGGCGTTGAGGAGAGTGTGCCCGGGTCCGCCACCGATCCGCCGATCCGCGCCAGCATCCAGGCGCGTCGTCAATCCGAACTGCGAGAGCGCGAACGTCTCTCCCTCGCCACCGGGCAGCGCGCGATTGCCGACGGTCTCCACCTCCAGGCTGGCAACACCGGGGGGGAGAAGATCGGCGGTAGGGATTATGGCGAGGCCGGTGGGCGCGGCTGCTGCCCTCGGCGAGGGGGCCAGAGCCGCGAGCGTGGCCAAAAGGAGCGCGGTGGTAACGCTACTGCGAGGCTTCATCCGCGGTTCAGTCTCTCCATCATGCGAGCCCATGCGCCTGGCGAGGAGGCGCCTCCCGCGGCGCACTTTCGACACGCGGCGCAGCCCTCGAATGCATGGCCGCAGCGGGGGCAGCGCCACCCGGGAAGTCGGTCGTAGACTGCGCCGCACCCGGAACAGGTGAGCGAGCAGGAGGATGCGCCTGCCCCTGGCGTCTCTGCCTTGCGGGCTTCTGGCTCCTGTGTCACGCTTCGTTCCATCAACAGACTCCCTTCTGCATCATGTTCCGTGCCGCCACCAGAGCGACGCCAAGTGGAGAGGCGCCTCCTTCACTCCCCCATTCAATCGACCTACCCCCCTTAGCGGATGACCACCTGCGAGACGAGACCGCCCACCACAAGGGCAATAATCCACGAGGCCACCCAGATGATCACCGCCTCACGGCGTCCCCGCTCTTTGAGGAGGATTGCGACGGAGGCGATGCATGGCACGAAGAGCGTCATCGTCACCAGAGCGACGAGCGTCTGCGTGGCGGTCAGGGGCATCATCGCCAAGCCGGCCGCGCCAAAGTCACGGCGCACCATTCCCATCACGAAGGCATTGGCGGCTTCGCGCGGGAGCTGCAGCCAGCCGACGACCACGGGCGACAGAGCGCTCTGCCACACCCCCAGCAGGCCGGTCACGCTCATCACCGCGACCACGAAGGAGCCCAGGACAAACCATCCGGACGCCTCACGGAGGAAATGGTAGGTCCGCGTGACCGTCTTGCGCAACACGTTGTCGAGGCGCGGCAGGCGCATCGACGGGAGATCGATCAGGAGCGGCGATGACTCCCCGGGAAGCGCCCGGTTCAACAGAGTGCCCACGAGGATCAGGCAGCTACCGATCACCACCACATAGGCGAGCGCCATCTCTCCGCCGGCTCGTGCCAGGAGCGCCGTGATCACGCCGAGCTGCGCCGAGCAGGGAATGGTGAAGTTGAGGATCGCCGTAGCGATCCGCTTCTCGCGAGCTGTCGCCAGCAACCGGGTCGTGATCGTCGCCATGGTGATGCACCCGAAGCCCAGGATGATCGGCACCACGGCGCGGCCGTTCAGGCCCAGGCCCGTCAGGAAGCGATCCACCAGAGTGGCCAGCCGCGGGAGATAGCCGGAGTCCTCCAGGAGCGCCAGCGAGAAGTAGAACCCGGCGACGAGCGGCAGCAGCAGCCCCAGGAGGTAGGTGACGGTCATCGTGACCACGCCGAACTCCCCGACGAGGAGGGTGTGGACCAACGATCCGTCGCCAAACCAGCGCGCCGCGATATCGCGCGCCCATGGCTCCCAGTACCCCTGCATCAGATCGCCCTCGGTATAGCCCACGACCGTTTGCGCAACAAAGACTCCGAGGAACTGATACATCGCCCAAAGGACGGCCGCGAGCGTCACCATCCCGGTGACGGGATGGAGAGTCCACCGCCCCAAAGCAGCCGACAGGGAGAAGCGGGTGTCCTCTTCCCGAACGACGTGGCGGACGATATCGTTGACGCGCGTTCGGCGGCGCGCGTAGATCTCCTCGCGCAGTTCGCGAGGCGCCACGCCATGCCGCTCGGATACCACCGGGTCGCCCTCCAGGACGAGCACCGCCTCCGGGCGCGATCCGACCTCGCGGAGCACCTCATGGACGCGGTCGAGGAGTTCGGGATCCGCGTGTCCCGGGCGCGCCGTGGCAAGGGCATCCCGCACCTGCTGCAGGCCCTCGCCTCGCGTGGCGACCGTCGGAATGACCGGGACTCCCAGCAGATCCGAGAGGAGATCCACATCAATATGCACGCCCTCGCGTTCTGCCTCGTCCATCAGGTTGAGCGCCACCACCATGGGAATGCCCATGTCGATGAGCTGCAGGGTGAGGAAGAGATCGCGCTCCAGATGAACCGCGTCCACCACGTTGAGCACAGCGTCGGCGCCCAGAATGATGTCGCGCGCGACGCGCTCCTCATCATTGAAGGAGGAGACTCCGTACACCCCCGGGGTGTCGACCACATCCATCTCGCCGGAGCGACCCCGCGACACCTCGATGGTGGTGCCGGGGTAGTTGGAGACATCGACATAGATGCCGGTGAGGAAGTTGAAGAAGACCGACTTGCCGGTATTCGGGTTGCCGGCCAAGACCAGCGACCGGCATTCACGCCGCACGGTGGGATCAGCGAGGGGCGTGTCGTGAGTATGCATCGGGGTTATTCCGATTCCTCCCGAACCTGGATGCGACGGGCCAGGTTTCGGCCGAGCGCCACTTCCTGCCGGTGGCAGCGAAGCACCAACGGACCCAGGGGCAACCGCTCCGCGCAGCGCACACGGCACCCCTCCCCCAAGCCCAGGCGAATGAGCTGTGCCCGCTCCTCTGCGCCCGGGATCGACAGGATCTGTACCACGCTGCCTTTGCGCACCTGATCCAGTGTCATGGTCACCCTCCACCAAAAAGCCGTTTAGATATGTCTACGCGTCCGGTTTAGCCTCAGCCAAATTATAGACGCCCCGGCGACGCGCGTCCATAGACACTTTATTTCTTTCTTGGATTCATTATGTCCCCACGCACGGCTGCTCATCAGGCGGTCGCAGTTCAGGGGCATACGGACAGGAATGGACCGGGGAGAGACGCGGAATGAGGAGGGATGAGGCGAGGAGAGCGCGTCCCTCCACCGCACTCGGCTCGGTGGAGGGACCGGAAGGCCGGGCCCCTACCCGCGCTCTAGAACCTTCTTCAGGAAACGGCCGGTGTGCGATTCGGGGCAGGCGGCAATCACCTCCGGCGGGCCTTGAGCGACGACGCGACCGCCGCCCTCTCCCCCCTCGGGGCCCATATCGATCACCCAATCCGCAACCTTGATCACATCCAGGTTGTGTTCGATGACCACCACGCTGTTGCCGGCATCGACCAGGCGGCCAAGGACTTCCAGCAGCTTCTCGATATCGGCGAAGTGAAGGCCGGTGGTCGGCTCGTCCAGGATGTAGAGCGTGCGTCCGGTGCTGCGCCGCGAGAGCTCCGTGGCGAGCTTGATGCGCTGCGCCTCGCCACCGGAGAGCGTGGTCGCGGGCTGGCCCATCCTGATATAGTCCAGGCCCACGTCGTGTAGAGTGGAGAGCTTGCGCTCGATGGCCGGAATGCTTTCAAAGAACGCCAGCGCCTCGTCAACGGTCATGTCGAGGACGTCGGCGATTGTCTTCCCCTTGTAGCGCACTTCGAGCGTCTCGCGGTTATACCGCTTTCCCTTGCACACCTCGCAAGGCACATAGACATCGGGCAGGAAGTGCATCTCGATCTTGATGATGCCATCGCCCTTGCACGCCTCGCAGCGGCCGCCCTTCACGTTGAAGGAGAAGCGGCCGGGCAGGTAGCCACGGGCGCGCGCCTCCGGCGTGTGCGAGAAGAGGTGGCGGATCATGTCGAATACGCCGGTATAGGTCGCCGGGTTGGAGCGCGGCGTGCGCCCGATGGGAGACTGGTTGATATCGATCACCTTGTCGATATGCTCGATGCCACCGATTTCATCGTGAGCGCCATAGAGGCTTCGTGCTCCCTGCAACTGGTAGCGGACCACCGGGAAGAGGGTCTCCTGCAGAAGCGTGCTCTTGCCCGATCCCGAGACCCCCGTGACGCAGCAGAAGACGCCGAGCGGTATCTCCACGTCGATGTTCTTGAGGTTGTGCTCGCGGGCCCCGCGGATGGAAAGCGCCTTCCCGTTCGGCTGCCGGCGCTCTGCGGGCACCGCGATCCGCCGCTCGCCGGAGAGGAACTGGCCCGTCACCGAGTCTGGATTCGCCCGGATCTCCTCGGGCGTGCCCATGGCGACCACCCGGCCGCCATGCTCGCCGGCGCCCGGCCCAATATCGATCACCCAGTCCGCGCTCTCAATCGTCTCGTCATCATGCTCCACCACGATGATGGTGTTGCCCAGGTCACGGAGCTGCATGAGGGTATTGATCAGCCGGCGATTATCGCGCTGATGGAGGCCGATGGAGGGCTCGTCCAGGATGTAGAGCACGCCCATCAGCCCGGAGCCAATCTGAGTGGCGAGCCGGATTCGCTGCGCCTCGCCGCCGGCCAGCGTCGCCGCCGCGCGGTCGAGGGTCAGGTAGCCGATGCCGACGTTGACCAGGAAGCCCAGGCGCGTGCGGATCTCCTTGAGGATGCGGTCGCCGATGTGATGCTCGCGCTCGGATAGCTGCAGGTCGCTGAAGAACGCGACCGCCTCTTCCACCGAGAGTGCCACCACGTCGGCGATGTTGCGCCCGGCAACCGTCACCGCCAGGCTCTCCGGCTTCAGGCGCTTGCCCTTGCATTCGGGGCAGGGCCGCGTCGCCTGATACTGCTCCAGCTCCTGCCGGGCGTGCTCCGAGTCCGTCTCCTTGTAGCGCCGCTGCAGCAGCGGGATCACGCCCTCAAACTGCGTCACATAGTGGCGGCTCTGCCCGTAACGATTCGTATACGTCACGGGGATGCCCTGCGACGAGCCATGCACCAGCGCATCCAGACTCTCCTCCGGCCACTCGCGCAATGGCGTCTCCAGCGTCACCCCACCCCATTCGGCGATGGCAGTGAACACCTGGTGGAGGTACTCGCTACTGCTGTGCGCGAAGGGGATCACCCCCCCTTCCTTGATTGAGCGCGCCGGGTCGATCACCAGATCAGGCGAAAATTCGGAGTAGTAGCCCAGACCATGACACGCCGGACAGGCCCCATAGGGATTATTGAAGGAGAAGTTGCGCGGTGCGATCTCGTCGAAGGAGATGCCGCACGAGGCACACGCGAACTTCTCGCTAAAGATAATGTCATCCGGGGAGTAGAGCCCGGCAGCCGCCCCCGCTTTCACCGGCGCGGCCTCGGTTCGCGGCGCGCCCCCCACCGGCGCGACCGCGGCCACGCCCTTCCCCAACTTGAGCGCCGTCTCGAACGAATCCGCCAGGCGCGTGCGCGCATCGGGGCGGACCACAATGCGATCCACCACGATGTCGATCCAGTGCTGCTTGTAGCGGTCGAGCGAGATCTCCTCGGCCACCTCAAGCACCTCGCCATCGATGCGCACCCGGGCAAAGCCCTCCTTGCGGATCTCCTCCAGCTCCTTGCGGTATTCGCCCTTGCGCCCCCGGACGAGCGGCGCCAGAATGAGAAGGCGTGTCCCCTCCGGCATCGCGAGCACCGTATCCACCATCTGCTCCACGGTCTGCGACGCGATCACCTTCCCGCACTTCGGGCAGTGAGGAATGCCGATGCGCGCGAATAGAAGGCGCAGGTAGTCATACACCTCCGTCACCGTGGCGACCGTGGACCGCGGGTTGCGGCTTGTCGATTTCTGATCGATCGAGACCGCAGGAGAGAGGCCCTCGATGTAGTCCACATCCGGCTTCTCCATCTGCCCCAGGAATTGACGCGCGTAGGCCGAGAGCGATTCGACATAGCGCCGCTGCCCCTCGGCATAGATGGTGTCGAAGGCAAGAGATGATTTCCCAGACCCGGAGAGGCCGGTGATCACGACCAACTGGTCTCGCGGAATCTCGATGTTGATGTTCTTGAGGTTGTGCTGGCGCGCGCCGCGCACGGTAATTCGATCATGAGGCATAGTGAGCACCAAAACACATGTTTGCTTGGGGCAACAAAAAAACAAGTGCCGCTGGATGGCACTTGATCCCACCCCTCAGTATAGCAGCCTCCAAACCCGGTGTCAACTACGGAATCGACCAAAACCGATCATGGATGGTGCATCTGGATGAGGAGCGCGGGCGCCCTGCGCCGGCGATACCACGGATGAAGGAGACGGACACGGATGGGCGCAGCGCGCGCCCAGGGGCGCGTACCCCGGCCGGGATTGGGAGATGCAATCCGGGTGGCTCGCCCGGAGAACCGCGAAGGGGTCGAAACCGGGCCGTCCCCGGCCTGGGGCCGTGAAAG
>DUUU01000618.1 GCA_012841485.1 Armatimonadota bacterium | reverse complement strand
GGCGCGACGTGCCGGAGCACACAACATCGCGGCGGCTCTCCGCACGTACGCCGGTCGGTACAAGCAGGCAGTCACCATCGTGCTGACCGCCGGGCGGCCCCGAGACCGCTGAATGAAATGACCCTGGAAGGGTTCCGCACACTTTTCAGCCGTCCAGAGCGCCGCGCATCCCGGGCGGGGAGTCAGCCCCGGGCCGCACAACCAGCGCGCGGTATCGGGTTGCCGTCGCTGCCCGCGTGAGGCTGGCGCACGGCAGGAGTCCGCGCAGGCACGCCGAAAGCCGCTATGCATCACCCCCCGGAAGGCCACACGGCTGTTACATGTCGCACCGTTCCACCCGCGTGACGTCCACGATCACGCTCGCTATCGAGAGGAACAGTCGCGCATGAGCACGCCCTGGCAGCTTCTCGAAGGTCATGTTGTCGACGGCAAGTACCACCTCCGGTCGTGCATCGGCACGGCCGGGTTTGGCGCCGTGGGCCGCGCCCTGCGGGATCGCACCCGCGCGCAGGTAGAGCACTCGGAAGCCTCCGCGGGATCTGAAAAGAGGCTTCTACGAAAAGGAGCAACACGGCCATGCATGCGAACCACCCTCAAGCCGGTAGCACCGGTCCGGGCGAGGTGCTCGTCGCTGCCGATGGCACGGGGCAGTATACCTCGCTAAAGGAAGCAGTGCAGCGTGTCGCTGAGGGCACCCGGATCCGTGTCCGCCCAGGCATCTACCGCGAAGGGAATATCATCGATAGGCCGCTGGAGATCATCGGAGACGGCAAGCATGAGGAGATCGTGATCGAGGCGAGCGACTCTGACTGCATCCGGATGGAGGCAGGTCAGGCAGTAGTAAAGGGGCTATCGCTCCGCTGCCGTGCCGGGAGCGCTGGACCGGATGAGCTCTGCGGCGTGGACGTCGCGAAGGGCCATCTTCTCCTCGTGGAGTGCAACATCACTTCTGACACATGGGCGTGCGTGACGGTCCACGGGGCCAACACAGTGGCGACCATCCGCGACTGCCGAACACACGATGGTGAGAGAAGCGGCGTCTGGGTGTATTGGAGAGGCCGGGGCACCTTCGAAGGGTGCGATATCTTCGGCAATGCCCGCGCGGGGGTGGAAGTGCGGCTCGCCGGCGACCCAATTGTACGCAACTGCCGGATCCACTACAACGGATACGAGTCGGTGCGGATATTTGCCGGCGGGAGAGCAACGGTGGAAGGGTGCGACCTCACCGGCAACAAGCAAGGGGCCTGGAAGATTTCCGGTGGAATGTTGAGCTTCCTTTACGGGCGCAGAATCGTCAGCCGCGACAACCGCGAGTGACATTCAATTGGCCGTTGCCTAGCCTGCCGTTACGAAGCCCTTCTTTGGCCACGCCTGCCAGCCGGCGTGACACGCCGCACCACTCTTTTGCTTTCGTCCGCAGGTTGACGTCTCTGCCCGCCTCGGCTACAATGCCAGGGTAGCGTCGGCCAAAACGTCGGCCGGTGCACCGCTCGATTTCAGGGAGAGACCATGATCCGCATCATCACGGATGGCGCCTGCAGCGGCAATCCCGGACCAGGAGGCTGGGCGGCGATCATCATCCGCGACGGCGAGGTGGAGGAACTGGGCGGCTACGAGCCGCAGACGACGAACAACCGCATGGAGATGCGCGCGGCAATCGAGGGCCTGCGCCGCGTGCCCGCCGATGCGCCCGTCCACATCGTCAGCGATAGCACCTACCTGATCAAGGGAATGACGCAGTGGCTTCGCGCATGGAAGGCCCGCGGCTGGGTCACCGCGGCCGGCACCCCGGTCCTCAACCAAGACCTGTGGGAGGAACTCGACCGCCTGGTAGGCACCCGCGTCACCTGGGAGTTGGTGAAGGGCCACTCGGGCCATCCTGAGAACGAGCGCGCGGATACCATCGCTCAGGCCTTCTCACAAGGAAAGACGCCTCCGGCGCACTGCCCCCCACCCGCGGCCGCACCGGCGCCATCCCAGACGCGCTCCCG
>DUUU01000617.1 GCA_012841485.1 Armatimonadota bacterium | reverse complement strand
GGCGCGACGTGCCGGAGCACACAACATCGCGGCGGCTCTCCGCACGTACGCCGGTCGGTACAAGCAGGCAGTCACCATCGTGCTGACCGCCGGGCGGCCCCGAGACCGCTGAATGAAATGACCCTGGCGCCCGAGGCCAGGCGCTTGACAAACGGGGGTGGCACTGTTATAATCGGTGGCGAGGAAGTGGGGATGAGTGGTAGCGGGTGGTAGAGAAGGCTCAAACCGGCCCGCTTCTCGCGTCGGAGTGGAGCCTTTTCCCAGTGCGAGCTCTCTCTTGCCGCTCTACCCATCCGCCGCCTATCCCTTCGCCGACATGCCGGAAGGCCGGCATGCGTCCCTCCCGGTTGCGCCGGGCCTCGGGTCCGGCGAGGCACGAAGCAAACAGAAGACGGAGGCCGTCCAATGCCCCACGCCAAGGAGATCGCCGGCGCCGCGGCGGAAGTGCTCTTGGAGAAACACGCGAGCGGCATATCCGCTGTTTATATTGTTGAGGTACGCAATCGCCAGGAAATCCGCGAGGTGAAGGAGCTGTTCAGCAGCCTCACGCCCGAGTTCGAGGTGTACCAACTCGCCGAGGGCACGATCACCGCTTACGCAGTCCACGTTCGCGATGAAGAGGTGGCCGTCCTGGAGGAGATCGAGCTGGCGCTGAAGGAGAATTACCGCTTTTCTATCAGCGAGCGCTCCTCGCGGAAGACGATTTACGATGTCGTCCACGACCTTTGCGATTCGAGCGACAGCATCCTGAGAGCGGTTCCAACATGCGGTATCTGCCTGGCGCCAGAGCCGTTCCCGACGACGGTGACGTTCGTGGATGCCGATGGCGAGCGCCTTGCCGAAGGCTGCTACTGCGCCGCCTGCATCGAGAGCATGGGATCCGTGAGTGATCGGGAGCTGACGACGCGCCTGCTGGGAGCGGACCGCACCGGGCTGGCACCCCTGGGGCGGCTGCGCCTCTCCGAGGAGCCGCGCCGACAGGGGAGCACCTCTGGCTTCCGAAGTTTCGGTGAGGAGAACCCGCGGATCGCGCTGGCCTCCTGAGAAGCGATTTTGGCCCCGCCCGTCTCTGCGCCGGAGACGCGCGGGGCCTTCTTGTTTGGTCAGCCCGCGCGCGCCCGGTTTTCGACCGGCTTACTGCCAGCCGACCGAGATCCGAAAGCGGCGCACAAAGTCGTGATCATAGGCGTCGAGGGCGCCAGCAAACTCATAGCACACGTTGGCGGCATCCTCGCGGCCCAGGTGCAGGTAGATCTCGCCGAGGATCTGCTTATAGGAGCCGTTCTCCGGCCGGATGCGGATCGCGTTGCGGATCGAGCGCACGGCTTTCTCCGCCTGCCCAGTCTGCAGGTAGAGCGCGCCGAGACGCAGGTGGTAGTAGTCATCCTGCGTTGCCAGTTCGGCGGCCACTTCCAACTGGCACACCGCCTCCTCGTGGTTGCCGCGCCGGAGGTGAATCTCCGCAAGCCAGAAGCGGTAGAACGAATCGTCCGGGGAGATCTCCACGGCGTGCGTCATCTCGACGAGGGCGTCGCGCAGGTAGCCAGCCTGAGTGAGGGCATCGGCCAGGCGGTAGCGGTAGAAGGCGTTCTTCTTGTCCAGGTAGTTGGCGATGCGATACTCACGTATCGCCGCCTTGATCCGACCGAACCGTCGGTAGAGCTCTGCCAGCCCGAAATGGGGCTCGGCATCGTCGGGAGCGACGTTGATCGCCTTCTTATACTGAGAGATGGCGCGCGCGCTGTTCTCGGTGTAGACGTAGGCGTCCGCGAGGCGGGTGTGCGGTCGGGACTGCTGCCCGCCCAGCTGCACTGCCTTCCGGTAGTGCTCAATCGCCCGCGCGATCTCACCCTCGGCCGCCAGAGCGTCGCCACGGCGCGTGAACTCCCCTGGCGTGTCCGGGTCCGGCTCGGCTGGGGTCTGCTTCTCTATCTTCTCCTGGCTGACGTCCGGGAAATAGCTGGCCTGGAAGAAGCGCCTCAGGGCCTCTACCGCGTCTCGATCCGATCCCATCGAACTTACCTCTCCCTACCTTCCCACCGCGTTTCTCTCAGAATAGCCGCCTGCTGTCCAGCAAGATCGTCACTGGACCATCATTCAGCAGTTCCACCTGCATGTGGGCACGAAACCGGCCCAACGCCACCGGGATCCCCTGCTCCTCCAGGAGGTCTGCCACCTGAAGGTAGAGCGCCTCGGCCCGCTCCGGCGCGGCCGCCCCGGAGAAGCTGGGGCGCCGGCCCTTGCGCACGTCGCCCAAGAGCGTGAACTGGGAAACCGCCAGCACGCCTCCGCCGATCTCCTTTACAGAGAGATTCATCTTGCCGTCGCGGTCCTCAAAGACGCGCAGCCCGGCAATCTTATCCACGATGTAGCGCGCATCGTGGAGCGCGTCATCCTCCGCGACCCCGATCAAGGCCACCAGACCGTGCCCAATCTCGCCCACCGTCTCGCCATCGACGGCCACGCGCCCCCGGCGAACTCTTTGAATCACAGCGCGCATGAGCGCCCATCACCTCTCTTCATATCGGTATTGTAGCACGATCCCGGTAGCGGTGTAAACCTGCCGCCGGGTTGACAGGTTGCAAGATTTGTGTAAGAATACCTCTCGCAGGAGCGAGTTCGCCAGCCTGCATCAAACTGGATATGCCAGTGAACCCCAGAGGATGTCGCGTTCTGTTCGGAAGGGCGTTGGCGCCGGCTCCATGCCGCATCTGGGCCACATGATCGGTTCCCGCGCACCGGGACTGCGGCAAGCATGCTAGACCTATGAGACCTGAGCAGACCTCCACAATGCGGCGACCGCCACGCCCGGCCGTCGCCCTTTTCCTTGCAGGCATCGCCCTGGCTCTGAGTGTGTTCTCGGGATGCTCTCGAACGCGCGGCCAGGAGACGACGCAGATCACCGCCGCGGGCTCGACCAGCGTGACTCCTTTCGCCGAGCAGCTTGCCGAGGAGTTCATGCGGGCGCATCCGGGCGCCCATGTGAACATCCAGGGAATTGGCTCCACGGCCGGCATTCAGGCAGTGCAGACGGGCGCCGCCGATATCGGGATGTCGTCGCGCGATCTGCTGAAGGAGGAGGCGAGCGCGCTGGAGTCGATCGTCATGGCGCTCGACGCACTCGCGATCATCATCCACCCCTCGAACACCGTGCGCGACCTGACCCTGGAGCAGATCCGCCGCATCTTTGCAGGCGAAATCAGCGATTGGAGCGAGGTGGGCGGGCCGGCGGCGCCGATCACCCTGGTGAACCGCGAGGCCGGCTCGGGCACGCGTGGCGCCTTCGAAGAGTTGGTCATGGGCAAGGATGGCCCGCCTCTCAGCTACCGCTCCATCCGGCAGGGATCGAACGGCGCGGTGCGCGCGGTGGTGGAGGGAGACCCGCGCGCCATCGGCTACATCTCGTTGGGCATTGTCAACTCGCGGGTACGGACGATCGCCGTGGATGGCGTTCAGCCAACTGCCGAGAACGTCGAGGCCGGACGCTACCGTCTGGTTCGCCCCTTCCTCCTGGTAGTGGCCCGCGGTGCCGAGCCCCCGAAGCTGAGCCGCGACTACATCGCCTACGTGCTCGGGGATGAAGGACAACGCTCGTTGGCGAGCATCGGCCTCATCCCGGCGCCTCGCAAGGAGATACCTTGGAAGGACTGAGAGAGCGCCTCATCGGGCGCACGCTTCTCGTGGTGGCCTGCTCGGTAATCATCATGCTGGCCATCATCACCTACTTCATCTTCCAGGCCGGCCTGCCCTTGATCATCCGCCTGGGGCTGGACGACTTCCTCTTCAACCCGCGCTGGATGCCCGCGGAGGAGGGTGGAAGCTTCGGCATCGGCGCCATGGTCCTCGGCTCGCTGTGGGTCACGCTGGGCGCGTTGATCGTTGGCGTGCCCCTTGGGCTTGCCGTCGCGGTCTTCTCCGCGGAGCTAGCTCCGGAGTGGCTCTCGACGCTGATTCGGCCGGCGATTCAGCTCCTGGCGGGGATCCCCTCCGTCATCTACGGCTTCGTGGGGCTCACCGTATTGGTGCCGTGGGTGCGCTCGCACCTGGGCGGCCCCGGCCTGAGCGTGCTGACGGCTGCGGTGGTCCTGGGAATCATGATCCTGCCCAACATCATCAGCATCTCCGAGGACGCGCTGCGCGCGGTTCCGTCCGCCTACCGCGAGGGCGCCCTGGCGCTCGGCTCCACCCGCTGGCAGATGATCTGGCGAGTGCTCATCCCGGCGGCGCGGTCCGGCATTGTCGCGAGCGTTATCCTCGGGATGGGACGTGCCCTCGGCGAGACGATGGCCGTGATCATGATGATCGGCAATTCGCTGCAAGTGCCGCGCTCGTTGCTGGATCCCGCAACCACGATGACCAGCAACATCGGCCTCGAGATGGCCTACGCCAGCGGCGAGCACCGCGAGGCGCTCTTCGCGACGGGGGTTGTCCTCTTCGTCTTCATCATGGTACTCAACCTGGCGGCCAACACCGTATCGCGGCGGAGGGTGAAGTCATGATCTCAGAGAAGCGTCACTCCACCTGGCCCCACGTGACGCAGCGCGTCGCGTTCGGTCTGATCTGGGCGTCGGCGCTCGGCACGCTGGTGGTGCTCGGGTTCATCCTCGCGTACATCCTGCGCCTCGGGCTGCCGCACGTCACCTGGAGCTTTCTGACGACGGCGCCGGAAGCGATGGGCCGCGAGGGAGGGATCCTCCCCACCATCGTCGGCACCATTGCCCTGACCCTGGGTGCCGTGGTGATCGCCGCGCCGCTGGGAATCGGTGCGGCCATCTTTCTGACCGAGTATACTTGGGAGAGCCCGATCACGCGCGCCATCCGGTTCGGTGCCGAGGCCCTTGCCGGTGTTCCCTCGATCATTTTCGGTCTCTTCGGGTTCATCTTTTTCGTCTCCTACTTGAAGATGGGCTGGTCCATCGCCTCGGGCGCGCTCACGCTGGCGATCATGATCCTGCCCACGATCATCCGCACCGCGGAAGAGGCGATCCTCACGGTGCCGCATCCGTATCGAGACGTCAGCTTTGGATTGGGGGCCACGCGCTGGCAGATGGTCACCTCCGTGGTGTTGCCCACGGCGCTGCCCGGCATTATCACGGGGATCATCCTGGCGATTGGGCGCAGCGTCGGCGAGACCGCCGCGGTGATCTTCACCGCCGGCACCGCCCTCAATATGCCGACATCGGTGCTCTCGCCCGCGCGCACCATGTCCGTGCACTTCTATATCCTGGCCATCGAGGGGATCTCCCTTGAGAAAGCCTACGCCACCGGCGCCATCCTGATCATCACCACGCTGGCGATCAACGTCCTCGCCAACTGGCTGATCGTCCGCGCCGTCCGGCGCAATCGAAGACGCCCGACATAATCCGAAGGGGCGTGCAAAGCGCGCTACACGGGCGATTGGGCGCTCGCCGCGCGGGGTGTTGGGTTCTGGAGTTGAGCCATTTCGATGGATGAGAAGATCAAGATACAGGTGGATGGATTCAGCGCCGCCTATGGCAGCGAGGAGGTGCTGCGCAACATCACCCTCCCGGTGAGGCGTAACGAGATCCTGGCGGTGTTCGGGCCGGCAGGCGGGGGGAAAACGACGCTGCTCCGCTCGATGAACCGGCTGGTAGACAACACGCGCCACGCGCGGCACTCGGGACGCATTCTCCTGGATGGCCAGGACATCTTCGCTCCCGAGGTGGACGTCGTCGGCCTGCGTCGGCGCGTGGGGATGATCTTCGCCCTGCCCGTCCCGCTCCCCATGAGCGTCTATGATAACATCGCGTATGGACCCCGCATGAGCGGCGTTCGCGACCGCAAGCGTCTCGATGAGATCGTGGAGCGGAGCCTGGTGCGCGCCGCCATGTGGGACGAGGTCTCCGACCGCCTCGACGAATCGGCGCTCCATCTTTCAGGCGGGCAGCAGCAGCGCCTCTCCATCGCCCGTGTCCTGGCCATGGAGCCGGAGGTCATTCTCCTGGACGAGCCAACAGCCGCGCTCGACCCGGTCTCCACGCACAAGATCGAGCAGACGCTACTGGATTTGAAGCGGCAATGCACGGTCGTGATCGTGCCCCACAACACGCAGCAGGCTGCGCGGCTTGCCGATCACGCCGCATTCATCCTCATGGGAGAGTTGGTGGAGTACAACACCGGCCACCAGATCTTCACCTCGCCCCAGGATCGACGCACGGAGGACTACATCACCGGGCGCTTCGGCTAGATGGGGCGACCTCCGGGCCGTGACGGCGTGTATCAAACGCGGAAGTTGCGGATGCGGATCCAGAAGGGCGTCAGTTCGTAGACGCGATAGCCATGCACCGTGATCCCAAACCGGTGGCATAGCTCGCGAGCGCGCAGGAGGTGCCCGGCGGGGATGAAGAGCAGGAAGCGCCTCTCCAGGTCCGAAAGCGCCTTCCACTGCTGCGCTTCCTCCTCGGTGACCGTGCTGATGGTCTCAACCTCTATCACATAGCTGGAGGCGTGCGCTCCCTTGCGGCGAGCGACGAGGTCGGGGTAGATGCGCTGTCCGTCCGGCAGGACCAGGGCGTAGTGCCGGCTCTCCCCCGGATTAGTGAAGGTCTCCCAGTCGGGCGTGCCAGCGAAGCGGGCGCGAGCGATCCGCCGAATGGCGAGATCGTGCTCCTCTTGCTCGCGGATGCTGCGTTTTGGCATGGGTGATACGGTCTCTCCCGCGGTCAGGGCTTCCACTCCAGGGTCTCGTAACCATCCACGTTCTGGCTGGCCATCTGGAACCCCTTGCGGTGGCGCAGCTTGGCGTGGTCGTGCTTCGCCATCAGGAGGGTATCTGGCGACGCGTACTTTTGCAGGTGGCCGGCCAGGTCGATCACCTGATGGCTCACCTCATCCATGCGCGCGTCGTCATCGAAGATCACGTTCCCCTGGCTCACCCCGATGCGCAACTGGAAGGGCACGCTCATCTCATGCCCTTCCTCATTGAACTGGCGCAATCCCTTCAACACATCCTGGGCTGCCGCTGCCGCTTCGTCTAGGTCCGGAAAAGCGGCCATCACGCCATCCGGCGTCCAGGAGCTCTTCCAGAGGCCGTGTTGGCCCATGATGCCATCCACCCACTCGCGAAAGGCCAGGAAGGCGTGCTCGATGATCAGCGGTTTCTCGGAGACCTTCATCTTCGTCGAGCCAACGACATCGAGGGCCATGAAAGCGAGGCTCTTCTCCTGGGCTTGCAGCTCCGCCTGGTGGCTGCGGATCGCGGCGATAGCAGCCTCTCGCTCCTCGCCCGTGCTTTTTTGGATAATCCGCTTCTGCCGGGCGATCTCGCGGAGCAGCTCCATGCGCCGCTTCTTCGCCGCCGCGCCGGTCAGCCCCCACCGCGCCACCGGCTTCATGGGAGCAGATGCGGCCGGCGCAGCAGTCGCCCCCACCGGCTGAGCACGGCTGGCATCGGGAACCCGTGCTCCGCCATTCTCCCCCGAATGGGGCGCGAGCCACAGAGCCAGGACATAGCGGGCGTAGATGATCAGCGCCGCTCCGATGAGCGGCGCCACATCCACCCCGCCGATCTCTGGCACGGTCGCATCGCGCAGCAGGGCCAGCAGCGGTTGGAGTGGGTTGTAGACTCCCCCGACCGCCTCCTGCAGCGGCGCGGCGAACTGAACGCCAAAGAGCGCCAAGCAGGTCGCGGCTCCCGCCATCATCGCCAGGTAAAGAAGGCGTATCCCCAGGATGAAACACCCATGCGCTGGCAGGCCGGAGTCCCCAACGTTGTTCTGGGACATGGTGGCGCCCGCCCCCCATCTTCCAGCGTGCCTCATCCTCCCTGCGCTCCCCGTGGAACGGCGGCCCCTCCTGCCGCCGGGCGTTTGAGAGATGCCCCGCGCGCTGCGCTGGCAGGAAGCGCAACGCAACTGCCCCTGCCGGGCGATGAGGGAGGGAAAACAGCGCTTACCTGCCTCGTATTATAGCAGACGCCCGTGAGACACACAAGCGGGCGAACAAGGCGGGCGTGCCCGGTGCAGACGGGGAGACTCTCGCGATTCCCCCGTGGTATCGACGCGCCGCGGAGAGCTACTCCAGCTCCTCTTCCTCGCCCTCCGTGTGCCGCTGCTCGGCCTCCTCAAGCACGGTCTCCGCGACGTAGATGGGCGCGCCCGCGCGCAGTGCCAGGGCGATCCCGTCGCTGGGCCGTGTATCGATATCGATGATCCCCTCCTCCACCTGCAACGCCAGCTTGGCGTAATAGGTGGCATTGAAGAGATCATCGATGGTCAGGCTGTCGATCTTGGCGCCCAACCGCTCGATGACGGTCTTGAAGAGGTCATGCGTCAGCGGACGTGGCGGCTGTTCCTCCTGTAGGACCATGTAGATCGAGTGGGCTTCGAAGGGTCCGATCTGGATCGGGAGCTGCCGGCCATGCGAATCACGCAGGAGCACGAAGTAGTCGTGCGCCGCCTCATACTCGAAGACGCCAACGACCTTCACCTCCCGGGGGCGGACCTCACCTCGATCCGGGCGTTGTTCCAGTTCGTCGGCCCGTTCGGGCTTCCCCTCTTCAGGCTCATTCATATCGAAAAGATCGTCGTCATTGAAGGGCATGGGCCCGCTCCTTTCCCTGGCACGCCACTCCCTCCTCCGTCCTGGAGGGAAGCTGCCGGCCAAACCCTCGGCGATCATCCTCCCGCGCGAGGGGGAGGCGTGTCAGTCGTTCTTCGATGATGTGACGGGCCCTTCGGGATGTCGCCGACGCCAGGTTGCGGTTCCGGTTCAGGCCTGCCACGCTGTCAGTCCAGCTCTGCAGTCTTGATGCTCTTATCGATGATCTTCAGGAATTCGCTGTTGGTCGGCGTCTTGCGCAGGCGGTCGATCAGCAGCTCGGTAGCCTCCGCGGACTCCAGCTCGCGCGCGCCCAGCAAGCGCCGGAGCCGCCAGATGCTGCGGAGGTCCTCTTCAGAGTAGAGGAGCTCCTCATGCCGCGTGCCAGAGCGCTTCACATCGATGGCCGGGAAGATGCGCCGGTCCGCCAGGTTGCGGTCGAGGACGAGCTCCATGTTGCCGGTGCCCTTGAACTCCTCGAAGATCATCTCGTCCATGCGCGAGCCGGTATCCACAAGGCAGCTGGCCAGGATCGTGAGACTGCTGCCCTCTTCGATGTTGCGCGCAGCACCAAAGAAGCGCTTGGGGCGGAAGAGCGCCACGGGATCCAGACCGCCCGAGAGCGTGCGCCCGCTCGGCTCCACCGTCACGTTGGAAGCGCGGCCATAGCGCGTGAGGCTATCCAGCAACACCACGACGTCTTTGCCGGATTCGACAAGGCGCTTTGCCTTTTCCAGGACCATCTCCGCCACGCGCATGTGGTTTTCGGGGAGCTCATCAAACGTGGAGGCCACTACCTCGCCATCCACCGACCGCCGGATATCGGTCACCTCCTCCGGGCGCTCGTCAATCAGGAGCACCAGCAACTCCACCTCGGGGTTGTTGGTTGTGATGCTGTTGGCGATCACCTTGAGGATGGTGGTCTTGCCCGCCTTCGGCGGCGAGACGATGAGGCCGCGCTGTCCCTTCCCGATAGGCGCCACCAGGTCGATCAGCCGGGCGGAGATATTCTTGCTGTCCGTCTCCAGGCGGAACTGCTCGCGGGGGTAGATCGGCGTCAGGTCATCGAAATCTGTCCGCTGGCGGGCAAACTCGGGGTCGAGTCCGTTCACCGCCTCCACCCGCAGCAGGCCGTAGTAGCGCTCGCCCTCCTTGGGGGGGCGCACCTGGCCGGAGATCGTATCTCCCGTCTTCAGGCCGAATCGCTTGATCTGCGACTGGGAGACGTAGACATCGTCAGGGTTGGGGCGCAGGTTCCGCATGCGCAGGAAGCCGAAGCCATCCGGATAGATGATCTCCAGCACGCCCTCGGAGAAGATCAGACCGGACGCCTCTGTCTGCGCCTGCAGGATCTTGAAGATCAGGTCCTGCTTGTTCAGGCGGCTGAACCCGGTCATCCCGAGTTCCTTGGCGATCTGGTGTAGATCTTCCAGGGTTTTTTCCTCGAGTTGGGCCAATTCCATATTCACTGCCATCGAATCACCTCTGCGTGCCGAGCGAAGCAGCCCCCCGCACGCACTAGACGTTGACAACCGGGCCGGGAAAGTGAGAAGCGCTGCATGTGGCAAGCGTAGGCGGAGACACCTCTTCCCGCGACCACTCTTCCGAGTCGCGGCCCACCAAGCCTACGGTATCAGTATACCCGGACCCCACATCCGTGAAACGCCATACGCTCTTGCTGCACCGCTCGGTGCCACCACCGGCTGCTCAACGGATATGTTGGTCATGGAGCGTTTGTTGCGTCGCTCCGATTGTCACTGGGTCCCAAGTGTTGCCGGAACGACCTACTCCCATTCGATGGTCGCCGGCGGTTTGGAGCTAATATCGTACACCACGCGGTTGACCCCGCGCACTTCGTTGCTGATCCGACTGCTGATTCGCTCAAGGACATCGTAGGGGATGCGTGCCCACGATGCCGTCATCGCATCTTCACTGGTCACCGCGCGGATCACAATGGGATAGGCGTAGGTGCGCTGGTCGCCCATCACGCCGACGCTACGCACCGGGAGGAGCGTGCAAAAAGCCTGCCAGATCTGGTCATACAGCCCGGAGTTGCGCAGCTCCTCGATGGCAATCGCATCCGCCTCGCGCAGGATCTCCAACCGGTCCGGGGTGATCTCGCCCAAGATGCGTACTGCCAGTCCGGGGCCCGGGAAGGGATGCCGTCCGACGATCTCCGGCGGCAAGCCCAACTCCGTTCCCACGCGCCGTACTTCATCCTTGAAAAGCCGGCGGAACGGCTCGACGAGCTTCAGCCGCATCCGCGCTGGCAGCCCGCCGACGTTGTGGTGGGTTTTGATCTTCGCCGCAGAGCTCGTTCCAGACTCAATCACGTCTGGATAGAGCGTGCCCTGCGCGAGAAAGCCCACGCCCTCCACCTTGTCGGCCTCCGCTTCGAGGACGTGGATAAACTCGTGCCCGATGATCTTCCGCTTCTGCTCGGGATCCGTCACCCCCCGCAGCCGCTCCAGGAAGCGCGCCTCCGCGTCCACATAAACAAGCGGGAAATGGAGGTGCTCCGCAAACGTGCGCCGCACCTGCTCCGCCTCCCCCTTGCGCAATAAGCCGTGGTTGACGAAGACGCAGGTCAGCTGGTCGCCGATGGCACGGTGCACGAGGGCGGCCAGGGTCATCGAGTCGACGCCGCCGCTGGTGGCACAGAAGACCTTCCCGCTGCCCACCGTTGCGCGGATCTGCTCCGTGGCCTCCTCGATGAAGCTCTTCATCGTCCAGGAACCGGAGCAACCGCAGACGTGGGTGACGAAGTTGCGCAAGAGATCGCTGCCCCAGGGAGTGTGGGTCACCTCCGGATGGAACTGCACGCCATAGAGCCGGCGCATCGGATCGCCCATCGCCGCCACCGGCGTTTTCTCGGTCCGCGCCAGCACCTGGAAGCCGGCGGGGGCTTCCTGCACCATGTCGCCATGGCTCATCCAGCACACCCGGTCGCCACCCAGACCACGGAAGATCTCGCCCTCGGCAAGAACGCTCAGCTCCGTGCGCCCATACTCGCGCGTCTCGGCGGGCACCACGCGGCCTTCAAGCAGATGCGCCATCAACTGGTGGCCATAGCAGATCCCCAGGATCGGAATGCCCAGCCCGAAGAGGCGTCGGTCGCACCGCAGCGCCCCCTCATCATACACGCTGTTGGGTCCACCTGAGAGGACGATGCCCCGTGGCTGGAGGCGTACGATCTCCTCAGCAGTCGTCTCGGCCGGCAGGATCTCGCAGTACACACGGCACTCGCGAATTCGCCGGGCAATCAACTGGCTGTATTGCGCGCCAAAATCGAGAACAATCACCAATTCGGGTGTCTTTGCGTCTGGCATAAGACCGTGCCTCAACAGAAAACCGGGAGAACCCGCATCTAAAGACGGACAAGGCAGTCTGGTAGAAGGAAGCGGAGCAGGAAATCGTTACCCTTCTTATCATACCACCCCTTACAGACGATGTCAAGCGGAATCGAAAAGGATCTTTATGCCCGAGCGCCGAATGTGATACTCTCATCACAGAGAAGGACAAGGAGCAATATGGCAGGCAACACCGTCGTCGCGGGGTGCGGCTTCCACCACGTGGCGATCCAGACGACTGATTACGAGACAACAAAGCGGTTCTACACCGAGGTGCTCGGCTTCCGTCCGGCCAACGAATGGAAGATGGATGTGCGCCAGCTCTGTCTTCTGGATATGGGTGACGGGGGCTACGTGGAAGTGGTGGGGATCCCCGCCAGCATGGTACCCGAGGGCGACATCAAGCAATTCCCGATGGTCCACCTGGCCCTCCGCGTCGCCGACGTGGATGCCGCCGTTGACCGCGTGCGCGCGGCCGGCCGCGCCATCACCATCGAGCCGAAGGATGTCCTCCTGGGCACGATGCCCGCCCGCATCGCTTTTTTCCAGGGGCCGAACGGAGAAGTGATCGAGCTGTTCCAGGAGAAGTGATATGGAGCCCCGGGAGACGCCGAGCAACCGGCCGTCGGCCTCGCTGGAAGCGAGCGCCCCTGGCGAGGCAACAGGGCGGCAGCCCGGCGCGCCGATGCCGGATCCGCTCGAGCGCCTGGGGCTCGTTTTCTTTGCCGCCGCGCTGGCCTGCCTCTTCTTCGTGGTGCCGGTCGTTTGGGAGATTCTGCAGTCGCAGGCGCCCGCGGTGCCGGTCTACGAGGTGACCGCGGTGGCGCTCGATGCCGCATACGAGACGGACGCGCAGGCAGCCCAAGAGCGGTATGGCACCGGGCAGGTGAGCGTGACCGGCTCGGTTTGCCGCTTTGGGCGAGAGGCCAACGGGGGGCTCTACGTGGAGCTCGCGGCCTCGGAGCGGCGAGTGGTGCGTTGCCTCTTCAGCGAGGAAGAGCCCGAATGGCTCGTCGGGCTCGAGGATGGGAAAAAGGTGACGGTCCACGGCACGTGTGAGGGCCGTGGACCGTCCGGTCATCTCACTATCCGGGCGACGGATCTGCGGTGACTGCCGCCGCTCAGATCAGATCGGTGGCCGCAGCATAGCCGCGCTGCTGAAGCGCGCTACGCAGGTGCGACAGCGCCTGGCGCTCGATCTGATAGATCCGCTGCCGGCTTCGCCCCAGGGCGGCGCCAATCTTCTCCAGGCTCTCGCCCAACAGGAACCGACGCCGAATCACTTCCGCCTCTCGGTCCGGAAGCGTCGCCAGAGCATCCTGAAGCACGCCCGGAAGAGCGCGCCGTGATGCGGCATCGACCGGATCGATGGCGTTTGCATCGGCGATGAACTCCCCGATCGCATCTCCGTCATTGTCATCGTGCGGCACGAGGTCAGAGAGGCTGATCACGTGGATATCCGGCGGCGGGAGCTTGCGGCCGCTCCGCTCCAGGAACCGGTTGCACTCGCCAGTCATCACCGTCACGGCATAGGTGGAGAACTTGCCGATCTCCGGACGGTAGGTCTTAGCTGCCAGCGAGAGGCCGAACAACGCAGCGTCGAACAGGTCCTCGAAGAGCGCGTCTGTGCTGTGACCGGTGCCCTGCCGCGCCACCACTCGCCTTGCCACCCGATTGGCCACCCACTTCGCCAGCCGTTGGTTGTTCTCCATCAGGGCCGCTTCCTCCGCGGTCATCGGCCGACTGCGCGTGCTGTCCAGACGTTCTCGTGCCACCTCTCACCTCCATGCGCCACTCACACGCTCCATGTCACGCCTGGCCTCGTATCGCGAGACCTTGCGTGACGCCCTCGGACGGCCGGATGGGTCGTCTCCGAGCCGTAGGAAGCACCCCTACCCGGCCATGCGCTCCAGGCATCGTCACTATCAAGAACACGCAAGCAGGGGGTTCGGTTCCAATGAACCATGCGTCAGGAGAGGGAGCGGGTGAAGAGGGCGCCGGCTATTCAGATCAAGTGAGCTGGACTCGAAGCTGATGCAGCGCGGCCTCGGCGCGCCGGGCAACGGCCAGATCCACATCCTCGGTGGCGGATTCCAGCGCGGGGATGGCGCGCGCGTCGCCCAGAGCGCCCAGGGCACTGGCTGCCGCCGCGCGCACCGACCACACCGGATCGTGCAGCGCCCGGACGAGGGGTTCCACGGCGCGGCCGTCGCTGCTCTCGCCGAGAGCCGTGACGGCCGCGGAACGCACTCGGGCATCGGAGTCTTCCACGCGCTCTACCAGGCGCTCCAGCATCTCGGGCGGGCGCTCGCCATAGGGGTCGGCGTGGAGCACGCAGCCGAGGGCGCCTGCCGCAGCGGCGCGAAGATCGGCGTCCGGCCCGGTGAGATGCGTCAGCAAACCCGGGATAGCGCGCGCGTCGCCAACACCCCGGTAGGTTCCGTACGCCTCCGCGTCTGGGAATCCGAGCGAGCGAATGGCGCCGAGGACCACCTCGCGACTCGGATCGGCGAGAACGCGCACGAGAGCCTCGCACGCGTCGCGATTGCCGACGCGCCCGGCATAGTAGGCCCCCGTAGCACGCACATTCTCGTCGGGGTGCTCCAAGGCAACGAGGAGATCGGGGAGAACGCTCGCATGGCGACGGCTGATCCAGGCGAGAGCGCGCACGGCCATGATGCGAACATCGCCGTCTTCGTCATCGAGCATCTTGCGAAGACGGGATACTGAATGCCGGTCGCGCGCATAGTAGCCGATGCCGTGGGCCGCGGCGGCGCGAACGACGGGGTCGGGATCCTCCAGAGCGGCGCGCAGCGCGCTTAGCGAGCGGCAGGCCAGAGCGCGAGCCGCGCAGTCGCGCACCAACGCATGGCGCGCGCGCAACGCCTGGGCAAGCGCCTGCACCGCCTCCGCGCCGGGAAACTCCGCGAGGCCCAAGATCGCCGCCAGGCGAACGCCACTGTCTGGGTCGGCAACGGCCTCGGCAAGAGCAGGAACGCCCTCGGGGTCGTTCATCCGGGCCAGGGCACGGGCAGCCCCCGCGCGGATGCTGGCATCCGGGTACTTCAGCGCCACAGCCAGGGCCGGTACACCGGGACGGCCCATCTGCCGCAGCCGGTTGATGGCGTTCAAAGATTGGGTCGGCAGGCTGTTGAGAATATCCTGGATCTCGCGGTCGCGGGTTTCCATCTGCCCTACATTATACCAGATCCACCTGCCATGCGAAAGAGGGCAGTGTCTGAGACTCCTGTACTGTCGCCTCCGAGAGGGCCACGCCGTAGCTCCCCTCCCCTGGGGGCGGCGGGTAGGCAAGCATCGGTGCCCGCACTGCCACAACCGCATCCGTCCCCTTTGAAGAGGAACCGCTTGGCCCGTTCCCGAAGGCGTCCCATAGCGGGCGTGCCTCAGCGAGGTCGCCCTCTCTCCCGGGGACAGCCATTCCGGGGGGATCCGGGGCCCCGCGCCCGGGGTCCTGAGGATACAGAACGGGGTGGTCGCGGCGTCCGCCCCTCAGATGAAGAGCTCTGCGGAAAGAACGCTTGCCAATGCCACTGAATCCAGAGACGCGACGCGCGCTGGAAAAGCTGAATCGCGGCCCATTGAAGCATCCCTCCAAGGAGG
>DUUU01000616.1 GCA_012841485.1 Armatimonadota bacterium | reverse complement strand
GGCTCGGGAGTGAGCGGGAGCTCCGGATGCTCGGCGACCGGCTCCTCTGGAGTAGCGACCGGCTCCGGCGGCACGTAATTCCCCTTGCTCACGGTGAGCATCACCTGCGTCCCGCGGATGACGTGGCGGTCCGGGCCGGGATCCTGGGCAACGACCTGGCCCTTGGGAACCACATCGTCATACCGATCCCGGATGGCGCCGGCCTTCAGGCCCGCTTCGGTGAGAACCCGCTTCGCCTCCGCGAGAGTGGTGTGCAGCAGATCCGGCACGCGCACCGTCTCGGGTCCCTTGCTCAAGGTGACGCGGATCTCCCGGCCTTCCGTCACCTGGCGCCCCGGCTCCGGAGCGGCGTAGATGACGTGGTTGACCGGTTGGTCGCTATGCTGCTCCTGGACGACCTTCATCGAGAGGCCCACCTGGTCGAGCATCTCCTCGGCCTCGACACGCGACTTACCCACGATCTCAGGCACCACGACGTCTTTAGGCATGCCATACCCGGTGAAGAAGAAGCCCGCGAGACCTGCGGCCAGGGCCAGAACAACGAACGTCAGCACCGTGGTGATCAGGCGCCAGCCATCCCAGCGTCGGGGCGGCTCCGCGAACGCTTCCTCCTCATCGCCACTCTCCATGCCTGCTCCCCCCGCATCCATCGGTGACCAGGAGAGGGGCCGTCCCATGCGGATGCACTCCTCGGCGTGTCTCAGGTCACGCAGCATGGCCAACATGCTCGGATAGCGGGCACCTGGGTCCTTGGCCATGGCCTTGGCGACCACGCCATCCAGAGCACGGGGCACGCTCGGATTGACCGCTCTTGCGGACGGCGTCGGTTCCTGCGCGTGCTTCAGCGCCACGGCGATGGGCGTGTCGCCGGCATAGGGAAGCGTGCCGGTGAGCATCTCGAACAGTATCACCCCAACCGAGTAGATATCCGATGCCACGGTAGCCTCGCCGCCCTGGGCAACCTCTGGAGCGAGGTAATGGACGCCGCGAAGCACCGCGTTCGAGTGCGACAGCGCGGACGCCCCCGCCGCCCGGCTGATCCCAAAATCGGTCACCTTCACATCCAGGTCCGAAGTGATCAGCACGTTGTAGGGGGTGACATCACCGTGAACCGTCCCGGCGCGATGGGCATAGTCGACCGCCTGCAGCAGCGCAATCCCGAGAGAGACCACATCGCTCAACGCGAAGGGCGCCGCGCGGCGAATCCGCTCTTTGAGATCCGTGCCACGGACAAACTCCGTGGCCACGTAGGGCCGGCCCTCGAACTCGCCCGTTTCGTAGATCCGCGTGATGCCGGTGTGCGTCAGCGCCGCCGCCGCCGATAACTCGGCGCGCAGGCGCTCTACAAACTCCGTGTTGGTGGCAAACCGTGGCGAGAGGACTTTCAGCGCGACGACGCGGTCGAGAACACGGTCGCGTGCTTTGTAGATGGTGAAGAAGCTGCCCTCATTGACCCGCTCCAGTACCTCGTAGCGCGCGTCAATCACCTTACCTATCACCGGACACCTCCTCGACCGGGGAGAGCCGGCACGCTCCCGCACTCAGGAGCAGAGCAAGCCCGACCACCCAGTAGCCGGGCGTGAGATTGAGCGGCGGCGGGCTAGAGGGCACCGCCCACGCTGCCGACGCGACCACTGCCAGATGTTGCGCCACCGCCAGCGTGCTCCAGAGCGCCAACAGCAGATCCACGAATGTGCTCAGATGAAGCCTCATCCCTCTCCTGATCATCTCCTGGACTCGGGGCCGGCCCTGGACAACACACGACATGGCCACCCCTCACCTTTCACTCTCCAAGAAGCGGCGGCACACCGAACGAACGGCGTCCACGGGAATATCATCCGCCACGAAGCCCGCGCCGATGCGCTTGGCAAGCACAAATCGCAGCCTTCCCCGCACCACCTTCTTATCATGCTCCATGGCGGCTAGGAGGCCATCCACGGTGATATGACTGGCCCGCTTCACGGCCACCGGCAGGCCGGCAGCGCGCAGCAGCTCTCGCTGTCGGAGCGCGTCCTCGTGGCTCAACAGACCGAGATCCTGCGACAGCATCGCCGCCATTTCCATGCCGAGCGCCACGGCCTCGCCGTGCTTATACCGCCGATAGCAGGTCACCGTCTCCAACGCATGACCGAATGTGTGCCCATAGTTCAGCAGGGCGCGGCGCCCTGCTTCACGCTCATCAGCCGCCACGACCGAGGCTTTCAGGGCGCACGAGCCCGCAATCGCCTCGGTCAGCTCGTCTTGATCCAGGGCGCGCAGCCGGCGCATGCCGCTCTCCAGCCGGATGAAGTAGCTAGCATCAAGGATGACGCCATGCTTCACCATCTCGGCGAGACCCGCCCCCACCTCGCGGCGCGGAAGCGTCTCCAGGACGCAGGGGTCGATCACCACGAGGCGCGGCTGATGGAAGCACCCCACCAGATTCTTTCCCGCGCGGTGATTCACCGCGGTCTTGCCACCGACCGACGCATCCACCTGCGCGAGCAGAGAAGTGGGCACCTGAATGAAGGACACACCTCGCAGGTAAATGGCTGCAACGAATCCGGCGAGATCGCCGATCACCCCGCCGCCCAGGGCCAGGACCGCCGAGGTGCGGTCCAATCGCTCTGCCACCGCGCGATCGATGAGTCGCTCCGCATTGCGCAGCGACTTCGCGCGATCTCCCGGCGGGACGAGGGCCATGCATGCCGGAATACCGACAGCCTGCAGCGATGCCAACACCAACTCGCCGTACTGCTCGGCAATCGCCGGGTTGCTCACCACCAGCACTCCATGCGGGCGCGCATATTCCGCCATGAAGGCACCCACGCGGCTCAGGGAACCGGGCTCGATGACAATCGGATAGGAGCGATCCGCCAGGGAAACGGTGACAATGGGCACAGATAACCTCCAAGCGCCCCGGAAGGCGCGACGCGCGTGCAAGCGTACGGGAGGCACGCAGTCTGCGGAGCAGGGTGCGCGATGCCGCGCCCCGTGTGAACTCCCAGAGCGCGCCCGCCAGCCGCTGCTCCCATCAATGCAGAAGGCGGAGGACGGCGGAGGAGCAGCTCCGCTCCCCCACTCGCCCCCCGCCCCGGTTCTGAATACTCGCTACGGCGGATCGGACCCGGCCGGTATCGGCCTTTGGGTGCTACCGCCAGCCTACTGGAGGCCGACCGGCGTCGGCGCCACGGCGCCCGCCCCTGGCAGGCTGCTCGGGCCGTCCTCGTTCGGCAGAATCTTCGGCGTCACGAAGATCAGCAGTTCCATGTCCTGCTCGCGATCCTGCCGCGTCCGGAAGAGGTTGCCGATGAGCGGAAGATCCGAGAAGAACGGCAGCTTGCGCGACGTCTTGGAATCGGTGCGCCGGACCAGACCGCCCATTGCCAGCGTCTCGCCATCCCTCACACGGATTTCGGGCACCGAAATGTACTGCGACTGGATGATCGGCAGCTGCTCGCCGTTGGGGCCCTCGGAGTAGCCCATCACGTCCTGCACGACCGGCATCAGGAACATCGTGATCGTGTCGTCGCCATTGATCCGCGGGAAGACCATGAGCTGGATCGTTACCGGGATCTGCACAGGAGTCTTGTTCGTGAGCGTGGCACCCCCGAAGGGGTTGACGATGGTTTCGGTATTCGTGTACCACAGTGCTTGCTGAGATGCAATCACCGCCGGTCGCTGGTTCACCGCGGTCACGCGCGGCGCGATGATCGTCCGCCCGCGATCCGCCTTCTTGAGCGCCTGGAGCGCGAGGCTGAAGTTGCCTGTGGCGTAGCGGACGTTGAGATCTCCACCGACGGCCAGCGGCGCATCGATGGTGGTCTGACCATCGGTGATCGACCAGTTGAAACCGAACAGCGCCTCATCGTTCATGTTCACGGTGAGGAACTCGGCCTCGATGCGCACCTGGCGCGGTGCGACATCTAGGTAGCGCGTGATGATATCGCGCAACTCGGCGATGGCCTCATCGGTGCCCCGCACCAGCAGCGAGTTTGTCAGGTCGTAGGGAACGATATCCTCGATACCGGGGGGAAGGAGGGCGCTTCCGCCACCACCTGCGGCCCCGCCAGCCGCGCCGGCCACGCCGCCGCCGGCTCCCGGATCCACACCTGGGCCACCGGGGAACTGGGCGAAGCCGCCACCGGCCACGCCGTTAGGAAACGCCGGCCGAGCGGAAAAGCCACCACTATTCAGACGCCCATACAGGTCATTGCCACCCGCGGGCGTTGCGGTGTTGTTCTGGAAGAACTGCGGGATGCCAGTCGTAGGCACGCCGCTCTCGCGCATCATGGATGCCATCAGGTCGATGCTCGAGGTCATCGTGCCCTTCTCCAGCAGATCCGCCGCCGCGTAGGGATCGAGATGGCGGAGGGGGATCGATTGGAGGCTGGTTTTCGGGCGTGGCGCAGCCGCCTCGACCGAGCGCGGGTTCAGGTCGATGGGCCCCGAGACCTCGGGAGCCGCGGGCGGAGCAGGAGGCGTGTCCGCCGCCGCAACCGGCGCCGCAGCGGGACTGGCGATGGGCTGGCGCGTGATGACGTACACATCATTCTTCTTGTGCCAGTGCAACCCCTTGGCCTGCGTGAGGAGGTCGAGGACTTCCTCGAGCGTCTTGTCGCGGAGCTGGCACGTCACGCTGCCGCTGATCTCCCCATCAACGATGATGTTCGCCCCGCTCGCCTGCATCAGCGTGCGGATCGCGGCCCCGATCTCGCAGTCGCGGAGATCGATCGAGATTGGGGCGCTCATCGCATCCTCCGCCGGCACCGGCGGGGCCACAAGAATGATGGCAAAGAGCGCGGCGAGCCAGAACAGCGGCCTGTGGGCCGGTCTTAGGAAATCGCTATGTGCTGTCATATTGTACCTGCGCGTGTCTCACTGCCAACCTGGAGAATGGGTGCCCGGCGATGAGCCGATGTTGATCGATTCGCGCCTATCTGGCCGTCTCGAGCCTCAGCTCCCCGGCACACATTCCGGGAGTTGGGGAGACTCGCCTGCCCTCTCCAGTTCCTCGCTTGTCATCCGGACGCACCTGACACGTCGCCCGCGCCTGTTAAGGGGCGTACCCGTAGGCCGCCGTAGTTCTAGGGCGCCACGGTTGGCGCCCTAGAATAGGATTCATCATCTATCGGCGTAGCTGCGGCCGGAACACCTGCTGGCCGGTGTTGTGCTGACCCTGTCCGGAGCCGCTGCCACCGAAGCTGCTGCCGCCAAAGCCGCCCATGCTGCCGCCCAGGCTACCCATGCTCCCGCCGCCAAAGCCGCCCATGCTGCCGCCGAAGCTACCCATGCTTCCGCCGCCAAAGCCACCCATGCTGCCGCCGAAGCTGCCCATGCCACCGCCGAAGCTGCTGCCCCCGAAGCTGCCCATTCCGCCGCCGAAGCTGCCCATGCCACCGCCGAAGCCGCTTCCCATGCTGCCGAAGCCGCCACCGCCAACGCCGCCAAACTGGCCGCCCTGGTTGCCCTGGCCACGGAGCACGGAGATGAGGTACCACGGGTCGAGATGCGTCAGCTTGATCTGCTCCAGCTTGCTCTCGCGCTTCCCTGCGGGAGCCGCTGCGCCACCACCGGCTTCAGGGCCCGCCGCCGCCGGACGCGCCACGGCTGGAGCGCCACCGGGCATCGGCTCGCCGCCCGGCACGCCCATTCCTCCAGGGCCGCCCATCCCAGCGGGGTTTGCGCCTGGCCGTGGCTTGATGACGTAGACGCCCCCCTCCTTGGTGTACTGGAGCCCCTTGGCCTTCAGCAGGATATCGAGCGCCCTTTCGCGGGGCACTCCATCCAGCTTCAGCGTCACATTGGTGGCGTACACACCGTCCGCGAAGGTGTAGTTGAGAGGGGTGTCTTTGAAGATCAGGGTGACCGCGTCACGCAAATCGGCATCGACGAGATCGAGCGAGATCTTCTGTTGTGCCGCATTCTCCTGCGCCTGCACGGGCAGGGCGGCCAGACCGGCAGCCAGCCCCAGGCCCAGGAGAATCGAGCATCCCCGCCTGCACCACGATCTGCCGAATCTCCTTCGACTACGCATCGTTCGCACCTCTTCCTCTCTCGCGCCGGCAGTCCCCCCACCGCCGCGATACGCCTCCCATCAGTTTCTTTGGTGCCTCACGGCCGTAACCGATGACACCACTTCTGAACGGGCCGGGAGGTTGGCCCAACGGCGCGTCTGTCGCGCGGCCACTGCGCGCTACGCACCGATCACATCCTCGCTAACACTTACGGAGCAGGTATGCCGCCTGGAAATCCACCCGGCCCGGGTGGCATGCCGGGCATCCCGCCCGGCCCCAACCCCATCGCCGGTTGCCTCTGCGCCTCCTTGAGATCGACCACGATCTCCTCGCGGCCGCGAGCCCCATCCTCTCGGACGAGCACCATCTGCGAGCGCGAGATGGACTTCACCCATAGATCCTTGCCCACCTGCTCGCCGGGCTGCACAATCGCCCGCTGCGCCTGATCGGTCGACTCCAGGATGGCGAACACCTTTCCGTTCCAGAGCACGCCGGAGAGGCGCCGCTGCACTTCGTCGCGGATGGCCGCGCTCCCGCGGGCAATGATGCTCGTCGGAATCACGTTCACCGTCGCCGGGATCACCATCGCCTGAGGCGGCTGGCGTACCACCACCAGCGGCGGCAGCACCGGCGCGGGCCTCGGGGCCTCGACCTTCGCCGCCGTCACGAAGGGGTCGGGCCGGTAGGGCTCCACCGGTGGCCCCTTCGGAATCGTTCCCCCGTCGCCCTCAGCCTCGAAGGGTTTCGGGGCTGCCGGCTTGGCTTCCGGTGCTGATCCTTCGTCGGGACCTCCCGGCATTCCTGCCGAAGGCCCCTCTGGGGCCATCCCCGGATCCCCGGGACCAGCCGCCGCCATCTCCGGGCCCTCCGGTGCCATTTCCGCGCCGCCCTCTGCTCCTGGGCCGCCCGGTTCCGGCGTCGCGGGCATCCCCTCGACCTCGGCGCCCGCAGGAAGCGGACCGCGCGCCTCGCGCGCCTCGGCCGCTCGCCGGGCTTCCTCAGAAGTCTTGGGCCCTCCGGAGAAGACCACAAAGAAGAGCGCCGCGGCGAAAGCCACCCCGGCAAGGCTCGCCAGGATGATCAGGTTCCTCTTGTTGCTCAGGTCGATCTTCACGCCGCTGCTCCCTCACCCACCTCAGTGCTTCCGAGATCACTCTCCGCGACCATTGGGGGTTGCGCCGCGTCCCGATATCTCAGGGACGCCTCATTCCTCCCACCTGTTCCTACTCCGCCATATCGCCTGGCGGGCCCGCGGGCTCCATGGGAGGCGCTCCTGCATCAGGAGGCATACCCGGCTCGCCCGGCATACCCATTGGCCCGCCGCCACCAGCGGGCGCCGGCGGGGCGCCACCCTCCACTAAGTAGTAGACGCTCAAAGGCACCGTAACGGTCAAATTCGGACTCGTGCCACTAATCGTGGGCGCTCCCACCGCCACCAGCCTCGGCGCCCGTGTGAAGGAGCGCAAGAAACTGAGCACTTGCGGGAAGCCCTTGGTCGTCCGAGCGGTTATATTCCCCAAACTGACGGTATAGACACCCGAGGTAATCCCCGAGGGCGTCTCCGGGGGCTTGGGCACCGGAATCACGGCCGACCCGGTGCTGGCATTGAAGCGCTGCCCAGCGACGAGGTTGGCGAAGACGTTCGGGCCCGTCCCGGCGACCTCCAGCCCAGTGGAGGCGATGTGCCGCTCCATAAGCGGCCCCAGCACCTCGCCCTGCTCCCGCCACAGGCGCACCATGCTGTGATACTGGTCCACTTGCGTATTGAGCGAGAGCGGGATCATCTTGGTCCGCTGGTAGATGGCCAGCCGGCGCCGCGCCGCGCGCAGCTCTGCCTTAGCCTGCGCCAGCTCTTCCTCCGCCCGAGGCTTCTCTTTCGCCTTCGCTTCCACTCCTTGCAGCTCGGTCGTGAGTTTGGCGATCTCCTCCT
>DUUU01000615.1 GCA_012841485.1 Armatimonadota bacterium | reverse complement strand
AGGATGTCAGGAACCAGACCCGGCCGGGGCCTCCCTCCTTGAAGGCTGGGCATCTCTGCCGGGTTCTCGCCCACCTCCAGCCGGTTCTCCACCTCGCGCACGCCGGGCACGCCCTCCAGCGCCCGCAAGAGTGGCTCCACCTCGCGTTCCAGGATATATCCAGAGACAACCAGTGAGCCATTGCTGCTATCGACTGAGATGGCGCGCGGGTGCGAGACGACGCGTCCCAGCACCGCGCGTGCCCGTGCCTCGATCTTCTCCGGCGAGGTGCTGTCCTCGCGCCGGAGTCGAGAGCGGGTGGCAGCGAGAGCACCCTGCGCGCGGTTGGCCACGTCTCGCGCGACCACTCCTGTCGCGTCGCTGGTCACGCGCCCCGCGCGGACCATCTTGTCGCGCACTATGGCGCGGCGACGGCGGCCTTGAGCGGGATCGAGCAGGAACATCGTTGTGGCGCCAGCCGCGAGAGCGCCGATTGCCGTTGTTGCATTCTTCCAATCCATATGCTTTCTCCGTTGGCTAGGATCTGCCGGCCGATCCCACGGCTCACGGCAGGGCGCCCGACCCACGATTCTGCCGGATGCGCCGTGCCCCTCATACCCAATCCACCCACACGCCATCACATCGGCGCTTCGATGCCCGAAACCGGTCGCGCCAAGGCTCGTGCCAGGAGGGAGAAGGGATGCGCTTGCCGAATGGTAGCGCCAATGGCACGACTTATGGCTCTAGGACTGGAATGGCACCCTCGCATGGGTGCATGCTTCGTGATCCGCTTCTCATGGAATGCGCGCGTTGAGAATCCGATCGAGCGGGTGAAGAGCATTCCGGCCAGCGACCGCGAGTATGACCCGGATCACCGACGCTGGTGGATCGCGGCTCGGCACGTGACCTTCCTGGCGTCTCTGTTTGAGAACTGGCAGGAGGAGAGCGCGCTGCTTGCCGGTAGCCAGCCCGATACCTACTCGGCGGTGATGGAGGGGGTGCTGCGCCAGCGGGTTCTCGAGGCCGTGGATGGCGTGCTCGACGCCTCCCCCGCGATCTCCGGCGACGCGATCCTCACGGCACTCGGAGAAGCCATCGCGTGTTGGTTGGAGGAGTGGCGTCAGGCGGCGCCCGATGCCGTGGCATCCCTGACCTCGGCGCGCCTGGCAGAGGTGCGCGCATCCGCGTCGAGGATACGCCGGGATCTGCCCGGTTGGGTGCTTCGCGCCGCCTTCGCCGGCGAGCTCCTCGCGCCCGGGGCGTTACTGTCACGCGAGGATGGGTATCCTCCCTCGGAGGGATACGATCCGTCGTAGAGGCGCCTTCCTGGCCAGCTGCTGCCCGGCGGTGGCGCGGAGTGCTGTTCCTGAAGAGGTTGGCGTCGGGATCCGGCTCGTCGGTTGAGAACTGGGAGCGATGACTCGGCTCGTGGCATCGGCTGCTCTCGGCACAGATCTGCACGGCGCCCCCCAACACCGCGAGGAGGAAGGGCTGCTTCTCTTCACCAATGGCGTGGTTGAGCTGCGCGTGGATGCTGCAACGGGCGCATGGCTCGCCTTTGCCCGCCCAGGCGAGCCGCCCGCTCTAGGGCGTGGCTCTCCGTCCGCCGGCTGGGTCTCAATCCGCACCCCTGAAGCCTGGATGCTCGATGGAGAGTCTTCCCGTTGCGTTGGCTACCGGGTTGAGACAGGCACGAGCGAGACCTTCCTCCTGATCACGCGCCGGCAGGGCGTATGGGAGGTCTGCGAGCGCTACGGTCTTCGCTCCGGGTGTGACCTCCTCTCGCGCTCGGTTGCGTTGACCCTATGCGAAGGCACGCCGGTGGAGGTGGAAGCAGTACGCCTCTCGCTTCGAGGGGTTTGCGTAGGCGAGCCTGCCGGGTGCCGTTTCCTCGTGCCGGAGCGCTTTCCCCCCGAGATCGTCCCCTATGCCTCTCTGAAGCCGGAGCGCGTCACCGGGCTGAGCGGGCAGACCGACCTCCTGGTGGTCGTCCATCACGAGGGCGCGCGCCGTGGAGTGGTGGTGGCCGCACTCTGCCGCACCGACGTCACCTATGGCAGCGTGGTGGAGCGCGAAGAGACGATTGAGATACATCACGAGTTCCTTGCCACTCAGGTGGTCCGTCCCGGCCATACCTTCACCCTGGGCACACAGTTTGTACGCCTGATAGAGGGTGACCTCGATGCCACGCTCGTCGCGGCACAGCGGGTCTTTGCCCTGGCCGGCCACGGTCTGCCCGCTGATGTGCCCGCAGACGCCCCCGATTGCGTCATCTACTCGGCGCACGCGGGTGGGACGGTCGACTCCGGCCTGCGTGACGGGGGCGGGGGCTTCCGGGACTATGCGGCTCGCATCCCGTATCTGGCAGAGCTCGGCTTCAACACTTTTTGGATGCTTCCCTTCTGGCACGGGTCGTTTTACGCCCCCATCGCCTATGACCGCCTCGATGCCCGCCTGGGCGACGAAGCCGACCTCAAGGCGCTGGTCGACACGGCGCACCGTCATGGCGCGCGCCTCCTGGCCGACCTCATCCCGCATGGTCCGAAGCCGGAGTCAGGCCTGGAGAAGAACCATCCGGGATGGATCGCGCGCGACCGTGACGGCAACTTCCGCTACCGGTGGGGGTGTTACGATTGCGACTATGCCCACCCCGGGTGGCAGCGGTTCATGGCAGAGCACGCCGTGGACTGGGTCCGCCGCGCCGGCCTGGACGGCTATCGCGTCGATGTGGCACTCGGCCAGGGCGAGAACTGGCGGCCCCACGATGGCAACCGTCCGGGAAACTCGCGAGTGGGTGGGGTCGTGTTGCTGGAGAAGGTGCGCCAGGCGCTGCATCAGGAGAAGGCCTCTTGCCTTCTCCTGGCCGAAGCGACGCACCCGGGGCTCTGGTCCTCTTGCGAGCTGATGTATGATTTCCCCTTTGCGTATCAGGTAGCCCCATGCGCGGTGACGATGCCGGCCGCGGAGTTCGTTCCCGCTCTGCGACGGTGGCTGCAGTGGCAGCGGGCGCTGCTTCCGGATGGCGCGCTCCTGATGCGCTACGTGGAGAGCCACGACACTGCCCGCGCGCGCCTGCGCTATGGCCCAGGACTCACACGAGCTTTCCTCGGGCTCCTCTGCACAATCCACGGCGTGCCGATGGTCTATGACGAGGGCGAGGTGGGCTTCGAGCCGTTCCTGCGCGCGTGTCTCGCCGCGCGCAAAGCCCACCCCGCGCTCACTCGGGGCGAGGCGGACTACCTGGCCGTGGAGACCAGCGCTCCCGAGGTGTGCGGCATCCTACGCGCGCTTCCGGATGCCGCTGCCATTGTCGCCATCAACTTCAGCGGCCGGCCCGT
>DUUU01000614.1 GCA_012841485.1 Armatimonadota bacterium | reverse complement strand
GTCCGCCCCTCGCGCCCGCCCGTTCGGTCGCGGCGATCCGCGGTTGGGGGACGCTTCGCGGTCGCGCTTGCGAGCAACTTCCCGGCCAGCGCCAGGCAGGCGCCAGCCCCGTGGTTCAGGCGGCAGGCGCCTGGCTCGTGGAGCGCCGGGTGAGCCCCGCCATCTCCAGGAGCATGCGCAGGCGCGCGTTCCCCGTGCATACAGACATCGCGACGCCGTTGGCCAGGTGGTTGCGCGCCTTGACGATCTCGCCGACGGCGGCGCTGTCCATCGAGCTGACATCTCGGAGATCGAGGATCAGCTTCTGGCGCGCCTCGCGAAGCCCCAGTTCAAGGGCGGCGTGAAGCTCCGGTGCGCCCTCGATGTCGACGTCGCCGGCGCATTGCACCACGCACGTTCCCTCGCCCTCCATGCTCACTCGGATGTGCATCTCCGGTTCGCATGCCCTCATCTTCAACACCGTACTTGCTCCTTTCAAGCAGGGAGAAGACGCTGCAGTCGTTCTGCCTCGGTCAGCACGCGGTGTGTTTGCGGGTCCACCGCACGAACAGCCCCCGCGATAGTGCGCGTCATAGTCAGTCCGGCCGCGGCAGGATTGCCGCGTAGTTGAGGGGCATCCACGACCCCGCTCCGCACGGCCAGGGCCAGCGTGCCCGGGTCAGTCAGTGGATCCGAACCGCCCTCGCCCAGAAGACGAATGCCCTCCACGATGCGTCGGGCTTCGCCCACCAGCTCCTCCTTACGCGCCAGGACCTGGGGATCGGCCGTCATATCGGGGAGGCCGAAGAGCGCATTCTTCAGCACGCCACGCACGATCTTGCAGCTCTCGATCACCTCGTCGGCGCGTGCCGCGTGATCGCCCTCGGTGAAGCCCACGACGTGGATGATATGCGGCTTCACCGCAAGCGCCACCAGGGTGGACGCCGCCAGCTGGCCCTTGGCCACGTCGAGATCGGGCGCGAAGTGAAGCAGGCCGGCGCGCACCTGCCGGTAGGTGGTAAACTCCTCGGTATGGAGGCTCTCGATCAGCTCCATCTTGGCGAGCATCTTCGCCAGATCCATCGCCGCGTAGGTTCCCGCCGGTGTGTTGAACATGTACTGGGCGATGTAGTGGCGCACGCCAACGCTGCGCGCGTTGTAGGCCGCCAGGTAGGCCATCGCGACGGCGACGGCGTCGTGCGCCTCGCGCAGGCTCCAGTGGTGCGCCTCGTTCACCTCGACGGGGATGCCTCGCTCCGCGTACCAGCGCATCGCCTCGCGGTTCTCAGCGATTGCCTCGGCGGTGCTTCGTTTCGACCGGCCGTCCAGCTCGCTGTACCAGCAGAGGGGGATGGCGCCCCAGGCGTTCTGGATCGTCTCCCACGCCAGATCTGCCCAGCGCACCAGGTCGCGCGTGCCGCTGTAGATGCGCAGCAGCGGGTAGTTGCCGCAGCGGCTCGCCGCGTAGATCCGTTCGAGATCCTCTCGCGTGCGCACGGCGACGCCCCCTGCTCCATCCAGCGCGGGATCCATCTCCTCAGGCCGGAAGAAACTCTCCTGGGCGTTCTGATCCGGCGCCAACGAGATGACATCCAGTATCTTGGAGAGCGCGATCTGGCGCACCCCTTCCACCGTCTCTTCCACGCTCGGCAACCCGAAGTGGTGGCGCAGAAGTGGATAGGGCGCCTTCGCCCGCACGCGCTCCACCTGAGTGGATGCGTACTGCTCCTCCGCCTCGCCGGCTTGCTCGCCCTTCAGGAAGGCGATCACCTCCTCGGTCGTCTCGAAGCCGGTGAACGCGCGCTCGATCCACCCGGTCTGAAGGGCCACAGACGCGGTGGGCGGCGTGCCCCCGAAGACGAAGCGCCGGCCCTGCATCAGGCCACGCGCCTCCAGCTCCGCGTGGAGCTCGGTGAGCAAGCCGGGAAGCACCTCCGGGGTCAGCCGGTAGCCGATGCCGACGATCTCCGGGTCGTGCTCGGCCACCGCCTCCGCGAAGCGCGCTGGCGGAACGGCCGGCCCGAGGAAGAGCGGGTGGTAACCAGCCTCTTCTGCCAGGGCCAGGAACCCGGAGACGCCAGCGACATGCACGCAGTTGCCCAGGGCCCCCGCGAGGACCTTCGCGCGCCTATCCATCGAGGCTCGCTCCCTCCAGGACGTAGTGGCGTATCTCTTTCACGCTCATCCCCGCCAGGCCAAGGCGCTCGGCGGTGCGACCCTCCGCGCGGTAGTCGATCCCGTGGAGCACGCACGCCAGGCCGATCACATGATCGATGGTGGGCGTGGGCACTCCCAGAAGCTCGCCGAGCGAGGAGATCGGCACCAGGCTCATCGGCACGTCTTCGGAGAGGTAGCGCGTGTCGAGGGTGCGCGGGGCCCGGATCCCGGCGTAGCCCGGATTGGCGTTGATGGCATCGTAGAGGGTTCGCCCGGCGGCATCATACGCCATGTAGAGCCATTGCCGCGCGGTGAGGCACTGAAAGCCCATCGCCTCGCCGACGGCGACGCGCTCGGCATCCATTCGCTCCAGAATCCGCGCCACCGAGGGGGTGATGCCCTCCAGGTAATACTCAAAGTCGCCGTGCGTCGATTCGATGCGCGCCGAGTTGAGCACGGTCACCGCGGGATGAAAGATCGCGCCGATGTTGTCCATGCTCGTCTTCATCACGTTATCGCCGGGCACGAACTGCGGGAAGGCGATGCGGAGGCGACGCACGACCTCTGGCGTGCGATAGGCCGGCAGCGCCGCGACGGGGATGCTGTTCTTCACCCGGAAGATGCGCACTTGAGCCGGGTTGAGCATGCGCGCGGCATAGATGAAGGTTTGCGCCTCGGCGACGATCACATCAGCGCGCACGCCCTCCTCGCGGAGAACGTGAGTGAACTCCAGCGCGCCGCCGGTGCGCCCCGGGTTGAGCACGATGATCTGGCCGTCGGTGAGGAGGCGGGCGCAGCGCTGCGCCATGAAGCGATGCCCGGTCGCCGGCGTGCAGACCATCAAGACATCCGCGCCGGCTACCGCCTCTTCCGGATCCGTAGTGGCCGCCTGCACCGGCGCATACCCCTGTGGCAGGTCGGCCAGATCCGGCGCCACCAGCTCGATACTCCCGGCGAGTTGGATCGGCATGATCCGCTCCGGGCTCCGGTTGAAAAGCCGCACCGGGAAGCCCATCAGCCCCAGGTGGGCAGCCATCGCCGTGCCCCCATGGCCCGCGCCCAGGATACAGAAGGTCGGACGCTGGCCCTGCTCCGATCCCGCCGGCTCTGGACGTGGCCGGCCTATACCGCTCGCGCCTCCCGAGGTGGTCCCTGGCCGATCCAGGAGTTGAGGAACGCCTCCTCTGAGCCCAGCTTGCTCCATGGCACGATGCTCCTTATCTCGCGTGAATCCGGCCTCGCGATCTGGCCGCCTCATCCCTTCACCGTGGCCGCGGCGATTCCACAGCCACGCGAACACCGCCTGTCATAGAAGCGATCCGCGGGCCAAACAAAAAAGCCCGGCAGAGCCGGGCAGAAAGGCGCAGACGGGGACGCCACGATGCGCGTTGAAGCATTCCGGAAATGCAAAAAGCCACGACAAGAAGCCGTGGCCGAGTTCAACGCGACGCGCGCTGCTACCGCATCTCTCTCCGTGCTGCCTACGAGGTTAGCTGACGGGCTCGGGCGAAGAGTACCCGCCCTGCAAATGCAGGGTACGCCCCAAAAGTTGGGTCCCCCGTTTTCCCTATCGGGAAACTCGGCCGGCTGGTATCGCTATTCAGTTGTGCCCCCGCTGGCTAACCAGCAAGCGACTGCTGGCATTATACCACAGAATGGCATTCTTGTAAAGGCCGATCCAAAGCAGACCAGGGTCATTTCATTCAGCGGTCTCGGGGCCGCCCGGCGGTCAGCACGATGGTGACTGCCTGCTTGTACCGACCGGCGTACGTGCGGAGAGCCGCCGCGATGTTGTGTGCTCCGGCACGTCGCGCC
>DUUU01000613.1 GCA_012841485.1 Armatimonadota bacterium | reverse complement strand
CTTGGGATCATAGCCATAGCGCGCGTAGGCGCGCAGGCCAGCCACCGTCCAGGCGAGGAAGTCGGAACCCTCCTTGCCCAGCAGCTCGGCGATCTGCAGCTGAGCGATGGCGTTGCCCTCGTAGATCGTGCCGGGCGAGCGGATCATGTAGCCCTCGCGCGCGACCTCGCCAAACTCGGCGCCGAACTGGTTCTCCGCGCGGTCTCCGTAGTTGCCCCCCTCGGGCAGCGGACCCGTCGCCGGAGGTTGCCGCCGCCGGATCAGCTTGCTGTACTGGACCACGCCCAGGCCGGTCTTGGGATGGCGTGCCTTCACGTACTGATAGGCCAGGCGCTTCGCCCAGGTGAGCGCGCCCTGGTCACCCGTGAACTTGTAGAGGAGGGCACCGGCATAGATCAAATCGGTGCCAGCATTGAGGAAGGTGAGGCCGTCACCTTCGAAGAAAGGCTTCGGATCTTCAAAGGTGTTGTTCCACAGGGCGCCCATCTGCTTGCCATAGGAGCCGTGGCGGTTCATATCCAGCTTGCCCCAGTCGAGGATATGGGCGTTCCAGAACGCCTTGATGAACTGCTCCGTGGCGGATGGGTTCACCTCCCACATCAGCTCGTAGAAGGGAAGGTTGAGCTTGAATTCGTGCGGGCGGCCTCCTTCGCCAACGAATTTGCCGGTGGCCAGATCCACCCAGCGGTGCCCGCCCCAGGGGAGCAAGCCGCACGAGCTGCGCAGGTGTTCGAAGTGATAGGCGATGGCCTCCTCCGCCGCCTTCCGGTAGCGCGGGTCGCCGGTGAGGTTGCTGAGGCCGACCAGGGTGCGGAACAGGTTCTGCTGGCTGGCCAGGTTGGAGGGAATCCACCGCTCGCCCCTATAGACCCAGCGCACCGGCTCCAGGGTCTCCACGTTGAGGCCATCCACGAACAGAGGAGTTGGTGTCTCCCGGTAGTGATCACGGCCATGCTGCAGCACCCGGTCGGCAAAGATGCGCACGGTATTGAGGCGGGCTTCATCCACCGGCGGTATGGCGGACGCTTCTCTGGAGGCGCCGTCTGCGGATAGCGCCCCAGGGCACGCCAGCACTCCGGCAAGTAGCAGCCCGACGATTCGTGCTTCGATCCTCGGCATCCACTGCATGGTCCCCCTCCTTGCGCCTGTGAAACGAAAGGCGGCCCGGGCGCGTGATCCACGCTGCCGCGGCGCGCGCCGGCGCGGGTAGAACGGCGGGACGCGCCCGGGGCGCACCCCGCTACGAAGGTGAGGCCTGCCCATAGCTCAGGGCCAAACCGACTGGAAGCGGAAGTTCTGTGTCGGCCAAACCGCGGCCGTCGTTGACTTGGGCACCAGATTCCCGTGCATCCACTTGACGTGACCGTCCCAGAAGGCGTAGTTGGCGCCGTCCATGTGCCGGTCGTAACGCCAGATGTAGTGCGTGCCGGAGCCCATGCGCTCCGCGCTGTTCCACCACCGCCCGTAGGGCAGCCGACCGCTCTGTTCACAGAGCATGACGATTGATGCTGGCTCCTGGATGGTGGCCATTCGGTACGGCCCGCCCTGGACGAAGTTGTAGTTCCACCCGTAGCTGTTCGGCGGATCCTTGACAGCAACGGTGGCGGGAGCAGATGTCTCCACGTTCCAGCTCCGTTCCTTGTCACTGCCACAGGCGAACACATCCCAGCTCTTCACATAGGGCTGAAGGTAAACGCACCACGGCCCTTGGGGCCGCCCCGCGAGCATATCCTCCAGCGTCTGTCCACCGACCATTCGGTGGGAGTGCGTGGGTAGGGTTTCGTCGTAGTCCTGCACATACTGCAGCGCCGCCATCGCGATCTGCTTCAGGTTGCTCTGACAGGAGGACTTGCGCGCGTTCTCCCTCGCGCGCGCAAAGACTGGGAAGAGAATCGCCGCCAGGATGGCGATAATCGCGATGACCACCAGCAGCTCGATAAGCGTAAACCCCTTGATGGAACCTCTCTGCCTGTACAGCACAGCCGAAACCTCCTTCCCATCAGGTACCGGGCATGGTGCCTCTCGAGAGGCTCTGCCCCCGCGAGACCGGCCGCGACTGGCCGGTGTTCTGCGCTGGCTCGCTGACGCTCGCCATCCCGCTCCCATCCTCTGGCGTGGGGCGCTCGCCTGATACCTTGGCCCTCTTAGTATCACAACCGTACCCTGGTTGTCAAGAGGGTGGTTCCCGAAAAGGCGGTTGCTCAGGGCAGGGTGGGTGCCCGTGGGTTGCGCGCGCGGAGCTGGAAGCACCGCGCGGCGCATCCTCCTCACAAACCCCCGCTGTTGTGCTTGCACTGCGAATGGAGCCCGGCCCAGCCCGGCAGGGCTTCGCTCACAAGCAGCGCGGTGCTTTAGCGCCGTGCGATAGGCTTACCCCGGTAGCGCCACGCGGTAGCTCCCCTGACCTGGGGCTGGCCCGGGGTTGGAGGGCAGGGAAGGAGTCGGGGGTTAGGAAAGCAGGCGCCCATCCGTGTCCGTCCCCCTCATCCGTGGTATCGACGCCGGTGCGAGCCGGGCTTTGGGAGTTGCGGGCGCAGGAGCTGCCCTACCGGGCACCGAACACTACCGCCCGAGGGACGAAGCCTCGTCTCCTCATCTGATGCGATGCGAAGGAGCCAGGAACATGAAGCCGATTTCCATTCAGCTCTATTCTGTCCGGGAAGCCGCCGCGAAGGACTTCCCCGCGGTCCTGAAGAGGATTGCCGACATTGGCTACAAGGGCGTCGAGTTCGCCGGCTTGCATGGCATGGCGCCGGCCGAGGTGCGGAAGATCACCGATGACCTCGGGTTGCAGGTGAGCAGCGCGCACCTGCCGTTGCCCACGGCGGAGAACTGCGCGGAGCTCGTCGATCAGTGCCGCACCCTGGGGATTACGAAGCTCGTTGCCGGTTTCGGGCCCGACCAGCTCAAGACGGTGGAGCTGTGCAAGCAGGCGGCGGAGAAGGTTGCGACCGCCGTTTCCCTCCTCGAGGGCACAGGCATCGCCCTGGGCCTGCATAACCACTGGTGGGAATTCGAGACCGTGGAGGGCCGCTTCCCGGAGGATATTCTCCTGGCGGCATCGCCCTCGGTCTTCGCCGAGCTGGATGTCTACTGGGCGCAGGTGGGCTGCGGCGACGCGGTCAAAGCTGTGGCAGACCGCAAGTCGCGCGTCTTGCTCCTCCACGCCAAGGACGGCATGATCGAGCCGAAACAGCCGATGACGGCGGTCGGCTCCGGGAAGCTCGACTTTCCCAAGATCCTCGCCGCGACCGATCCGAACGTCCTCGAGTGGGTGATCGTGGAGCTCGACTCGTGCGCGACGGATATGATGGAGGCCGTGGAGCAGAGCTACCGCTACCTGGTCGATAACGGCCTCGCGGTCGGGAACAAGTAGGGTTCGGTGGTCACGGGGGGATGGAGATCCCCCCGGCCTACTACTTGAGCATGATGAGGGCCAACGGGGCAAGGAGGTCGAGGAGGAGGAGCTGGATGGCGATCCAGAGGGTGCGCTTGCGGGTGCGCGGGTTGGCGGCAATTCCCGCGGCCAGGGGAGCGAGCGCGCCCCATCGAGGCCAGGAGCCCTCGCGCCGGTGCCAGACCAACGCAGCCGCCGCGAGGAGGACGGCCAACCAGTTGATCAGGAGCAGCGACGGCGCCCCGAGCAGCATCCATCGCGCGGCGTCAGGCATAGGGCATCACTCGCCTCTCACTCGGCTTGAGCCTCATCCTCCTGGGGTGCCTCGTCGGGAAGGCGATTGCCGGTGTGATCGCCGAGCTGGTAGGTCAGCACCGCCATCTCCTGCACCAGGGAGACGTTGCGGATCGCGACTCCGGGCGCGTGCCGAATGCTGGCGGGCGCAAAGTTGAGGAGGCCACGGACGCCGGCGCTCACAAGACGATCCGCCACGCTCTGCGCCGCCTCGGCCGGCACGGCGATGATGCCAATCTCCGCGCCCAGCTTCTCGTTGACCTCGGCAACCCGCTCGATATCGAGGATCTCCCAGTCCCACAGCCGCCTCCCGATCTTCGCGATGTTGTTATCGAAGACCGCCGCGATATGGAGGTGGTATTGCGCCCAGACGGGAAAGGCTGCCAGGGCGGCGCCCAGATTCCCCGCGCCCACGAGGAGCACGAGCTGGTCGCGATCGAGCTTCAGGATGGTGGCAATCCGCGCGCGCAGCTCTGAGACGTAATAGCCGCTGCCCGGCTTGCCGAATTCACCAAAGTAGGAGAGGTCTTTGCGAAACTGCGCCGCGCTGATGCCCGTCGGTTCCTCGATCTCAGCAGAGCGAATCGTCTCGACGCCGGCGCGCTCCAATTCCAGGAGGTAGCGCAGGTAGGTCGACAGGCGCTCCAGGGTCGGGGTTGGCACGACAACGCTGCTCTGAGCCAAGCGGAAGCTCCTCTCGTAATGCGTCAAGCGTAGAGCGAAAACGGCTTCGGGCGGTCGCATCCCGCGCGTGCCGCGAGAGCCAGCCGCCCTGCCCGCCTACGTTCTACATGCCGTGTCTGTCACAGCTTCTTATACAACAGCGCCCGCTTCAGATCCTCAATGGCCTGGGTGACGCCAATGCCGCGCGGGCAGGCGTCCGTGCAGTTGAAGATGGTCCGACAGCGCCAAACGCCCATGCGCTCGTTGACGATCTCGAGGCGCTCCTTGGCGCCCTCGTCGCGGCTGTCGAAGATGAAGCGGTGTGCATTCACCAACGCGGCGGGCCCCACGAACGCCTGGTTGGCCCAAAAGATAGGGCAAGACGTGGTGCAGGCCGCGCAGAGAATGCACTTGGTGGTATCGTCGTAGACGGCGCGCTCCGCAGGCGTCTGCCGATACTCCGTGGCGGGCGGCTCTCCCTCCTTGATCAGGTAGGGCTTGATGCTCCGATACTGCTCGAAGAAGGCGTCCATGTCAACGATCAGATCGCGGATCACCTTGAAGCCACGCAACGGCTCGATGGTGACGCGCGGCCCCAGGTCCTTGAGGAGCATCTTGCAGGCCAACCGGTTGATGCCGTTGATGATCATGGCATCCGAACCGCAGATGCCGTGCGCGCAGGAGCGCCGAAAGGCAAGCGTCTCATCCTGGCGCTCCTTGATCTCCTGAAGCGCATCCAGCAGGCGGTCGGTCGGCTCCATCTCCACCGTGAATTCCTGCCAGCGTGGACGCTGGTCCACCTCGGGGTCGAAGCGCCGGATTCGTATCGTGTAGCGCATCCTCAGTACTTCCTCTCCTGAGGCGGGAAGGTGGTCACCGTGACAGGCTGATGGCGCAACTCGATCCCCTTCTCGGTGCGATAGGCCAGCGTGTGTCTCAGCCACTCGGTATCATTCCGATTGGGGAAATCCTCGCGGTAGTGCGCCCCCCGGCTCTCCTCTCGGGCGAGCGCGCTCCTCGCCAGAACCTCCGCTAGTTCCAGCAGGTAACCCAGCTCCACGGTCTCCAGGAGTGCCGTGTTGAACTGCTTGCTCTGGTCACGCACCCCCACGCGCGCGTAACGCTCCTGCAGCTCCCCGAGCTTCTCAATCGCGCGCTGCAGGCTCTCTCCCGTGCGCACCACGCCGGCGTCTTCCATCATCACACTGCGCAGCTCGTCGCGGATCACAACCGGCCGCTCGTCCCCGATATTCGTCAGGAGGCGCTCGATCTCAGCGCGCGCCCTTGCCTCAGCATCGCGTGGCAGCGGTGGCAGCTCCGCCTCGCGCACGTAGCTAGCGGCATGCTTGCCGGCACGCCGGCCGAAGACAAGAATGTCTACCAGCGAGTTGGTGCCCAGGCGGTTCGCGCCATGCACCGAGACACAGGCGCACTCGCCGGCAGCGTAAAGCCCCGGCAGGGGCGTGTTCTTCTCGTCGATGATGACGCGCGCGTCGAGATCGGTGGGTATGCCGCCCATCACATAGTGCGCGGTGGGCTGCACCGGGATCGGCTGCGATACGGGATCGAGCCCGAGGTAGGTGCGCACAAAGTCGGTGATATCCGGCAAGCGCGTTTCAATCGTCTCGGCGGGGAGATGCGTGAGATCGAGGTGGACGTAGTCCTGGCCATCGATGCCCCGGCCCTCGCGGATCTCGCGGTAGATGAAGCGGGAGACCATATCGCGCGGGGCCAGGTCCTTCATGGTGGGCGCATACCGCTCCATGAAGGGCTCGCCGAGCGCGTTGCGCAGGGTGCCGCCCTCGCCGCGCGCGCCCTCGGTAATCAGGATACCCATCTTGTAGATGCCGGTGGGGTGGAACTGGAAGAACTCCATATCCTCCAGGGGCACCCCGCGCCGGTAGGCGAGCGCGATCCCGTCGCCGGTGAGGGCATAGGCGTTGCTGGTGATCCGGAACATGCGCCCGCACCCGCCCGTGGCCAGGATCACCGCCTTGGCACGGAAGGTATGCAGCGTGCCATCGGCCAGACAGTAGGCGACGACGCCCCGGCACACATTCTCTTCGATGATCAGGTCGAGCACGTGGAACTCGTCGAAGAAGCGCACCTGATTCTTGATGCACTGCTGATAGAGCGTCTGCAAGATCATGTGCCCGGTGCGGTCGGCCGCGTAGCAAGAGCGGCGGACCGGCCCCTTGCCAAACTCGCGCGAGTGTCCGCCAAAGGGACGCTGGGCAATGCGGCCGTCTTCGGTACGGCTGAAGGGGAGGCCGCGGTGCTCCAGCTCATAGACGGTATCAATCGCCTCGCGGCACATCACCTCCACGGCATCCTGATCACAGAGGTAGTCGCCGCCTTTGACCGTGTCGTAGGCGTGCCACTCCCAATGATCCTCCTCCATGTTGCCCAGGGCCGCGCCAATCCCGCCCTGCGCCGCGCCCGTATGCGAACGCGTCGGGTAGAGCTTGCTCAGTACCGCCGTGTTCGCGACCCCCGAGAGCTCCAGCGCCGCCCACAATCCGGCGCCGCCAGCACCTACGACCACCGCATCGAACTGATGCGTCATCTCAGTCCCCCACCGCCCGGTAACCGCCACTGCGCCACACCCTCCCGATAGAAATCGCCACCATAGCAGTCGTTGATCACGATCGCGGGGAACTCCTCGACGACCAGGCGCCGGATTGCCTCGGTGCCCAGATCTTCGTAGGCCACCACCTCGGCGGCGCGGATCCGCTCGGAGAGGAGGGCGCCCAATCCGCCGATGGCGCCGAAGTAGACCGCGTGGTGCTCCTGCAGCGCCTGCACCAGGGCCGGCGTGCGCGTGCCCTTGCCAATCATCCCCCGCAGGCCGCGCGCCAGCAGCGCAGGCGCATAGGCATCCATGCGCACCGCAGTCGTCGGCCCCGCGGAGCCGATGGGCCGTCCCGGAGGCGCGGGGGTGGGTCCCACGTAATAGATGACCTGCCCCTCCAGCTCCACCGGCAGCGGCTCACCGCGCTCGATGCACTCCACCAGGCGCTTGTGCGCCGCGTCACGAGCGGTGATCAACGTCCCCGTGATCAGAACGCGGTCACCCGCCCTCAGCGCGAGGAGCTGATCCTCTCGCAGCGGGGTTGTCAGTTTGATCGCTTCCGACATCGCTCTCCCTACAGCAAGGCTTCCTTGTGCCTGGCCGCGTGGCACTGCACGTTCACCGCCACCGGCAACGCCGTGATGTGGCAGGGGTAGCTCTCCACGTTCACGGCCAGCGCGGTGATGCGTCCCCCGAGGCCAGAGGGTCCCAGGCCCGTGGCGTTTACCCGCTCCAGAAGCTCGCACTCCAGCCGGGCATCATCGGGATCCGCGCTCCGCTCGCCGATAGGTCGGAAGAGCGCCCGCTTGGCCAGGTGCGCGCACAGGTCGAACGTGCCCCCGATTCCAACCCCCACCACGAGGGGCGGGCAGGCATTTGGCCCGGCGTTGAAAACCGTATCGACCACAAACTGCTTCACGCCTTCCTCGCCCTCGGCGGGCTTCAGGATGCGCAGCGCGCTCATATTCTCGCAGCCGCCGCCCTTCGGCATCACCCGGATTCGCAGGCGGTCGCCCGGCACGATCTCCACATGGAGCACCGCCGGGGTGTTGTCGCCCGTGTTCTTCCTGCGCAGGGGGTGGTCTAGCACCGAGCACCGGAGCCGGCCCTCGGCGTAGCCGCGGCGCACGCCCTCATGAATCGCCTCGCCCAGATCGCCCCCGATGATGCGCACCTCCTGGCCTAGCTCCACGAGGACGGAGACAAAACCGGTATCCTGGCAGATCGGCAGCCGGCGCTCGCGGGCCAGCCGGGCGTTCTCCAGGACGAGCGAGAGGACCTCGCGGCCCAGGGGCGACTCCTCGCGCTCCAGGCCCGCCCGGAGCCCTGCCTCCACATCGGCGGGCAGATCGACGCACGCCTCGACACAGAGCCGGGCGACGGCGCCGGCAATCGCATCCGTTGTAATCTCGCGCAACCCAACCTCCTCGGGATACCTCTTCGGGTCCGCACCACCCGTTTCCTGTCCGCGCGCCACCCATCTAGAAGAGTGATAGCTGTCGCCAGGTCTCGGCGCTATCCCAGATCGGGCCAGGCCGGCCGCGCGGGGCCACGGTGACGCGCTCGGGGTCACCCCCCGCCAGAGCCACCTGTCGGCGCACCGTTGCCAGCGCCAGCGAGGGGGTGTTGTTGATCGCGCTCAGGTGCGCCAGCCAAACCTGCGCGCCCGGCCGGCGCAGCAGCAGCGCGCAGGCGATCTCCGCCGCAGCCGCGTTGGAGAGGTGGCCCGCCTCGCCGAGGATGCGGCGCTTCAGCCTCTCGGGATACGGCCCGGCCAGCAAGCGGTCGATGTCGTGGTTCGCCTCCAAGATGGCGAGATCGGCATCCTCCAGGCGCTCGCTCAGGTCGCCTGGCACACCCGTATCGGTACAGCAGACCACCCGGTGCGCCCCGCCTTCCACCACATAGCCCACGGGCTCCACCGAGTCGTGCGAGGTGCCGAAAGAGGACAGGCGGAACGTGCCGAGCGCGAGCGTCGCGCCAGTCTCCAGCACGCGATGCTCCAGGTGACACGCGCCCGCAGCGGCCAGGGTGGCGTGGTTGGCAATCACTGGAGCGCCCAGGCGGCGCGCCAGGGCCACAAGCCCTCGGGTGTGATCCGAGTGCTCATGGGTCAGGAGGATGGCGCGAACGGCGTGCTCTGGGATGCCGGTGGCCGCGAGGCCTGCTAGAACGGCGCGCCTGCTGATCCCCGCGTCGATCAGTAAAGCGTCCTCGCCCGACTGGACGACGACACAGTTGCCATCACTCCCACTGGCCAGCGAGCGAACGCGCAGCCTCTTCCCCTCACCCACGACCCGCTCCCCTCTCCGATAGCCCTATTGTACGCGGAGATGGTCAAATGATCAAGCGATGGCGCTAGCACCGACACCATGGTTGAGCGGGACGAACACGGCTGGGGAGGTGCCGGCAGCCCGGCCCGCAGGCGCGGGTCTAAAACCCCGCGCTGCTTCTGAGCAAAGCCCCTTCGGGGCTGCGCCCCCCACGCTTCCGCTTTCGATACCCGGATGTAGCTCGCGCACAAGCAGGAGTCAGCGCGCGGAGGGCTAATGCAGAGTGCAACACAAAAGGAGGGAAGCGATGCGATTCCTCAGGTTACTCCCGGTCTTGCTCGTACTGACTACCGGACCCGCATGCGCCGATTGGCAGGTGTGGACGCTTGCCAGAACAGAGCGCGTGCTGCGCGAGGAGCCGGCAGGCACCGGCATCGCCGTGCAGCTTAGCGCGGCGCGCAACGAGTGGGAGTGCTTCCAGGTGCTGATGCGCTCGGATCAGCCGGTTGCGGGCATCCGGCTCGAGCCCAGCGACCTGAAGGGGCCCCAGGGGGCCGTACTTCCGGCACGCGATGCACGCCTCTACCGCCAGCACCAGCTTCAGATCACCGAAGCAAGCTTTCGGAACGAGGCCTTCCGTCCCGGCTGGTACCCCGACCCGCTCATCCCCTTCGACCACCCGCTGACGCGCCAGCCACTGGGTAAAGCCCGTTTCAAAGCGATCCCCTTCGACCTGCCAGCGAACGAGACGCACGGCTTCTTGGTAGACCTCTATGTCCCCACGAACGCCGCGCCAGGCGTGTATCGTGGTGACTACCGGCTCACCGCCCCGGGCCGGCCGGCCATCACCGTTCCGGTCACGCTCACCGTCTGGAACATCACGCTGCCCCGCGTCCCGACGTTGCAGACCGCCCTGGGCGACCCGGCGGCGCGCCTGCGCTCCTACTACCAGCAGCGCGCCAAGGAGGGGAAAGAGCCTGAGCCTGCTGATTGGGCGGCGCTTGGCGAGCAGTGCGCGGAGCTGCTCTCGCGCCACCGGATCAACGCCACACCCCCTTCGGGCAGCCTCGTGCCTCAGGCACAGCCGGATGGCTCCTTCCGCATCCCCAAAGAGCAGGTTGACCGGTTCCGCGAATTCGTTGACCGCTACCATGTGAACGCCTACAGCGTGCCCCGGCCGACCACGGTGGTGAAAGACCCCGAGGCGGAGCGCGAGAAGCTGCACGCCTGGCTAAAGGCCTGGGACGAGGCGGCACGAGTGCTGAACCGCCCCCACGTTACCTTCTACACCTACCTGCGCGACGAGCCGAACGATGAGGAGGCCTATCGTTTCGTGCAGAAGTGGGGCCGCGCCATGCGCGCCGCGCGCTCTGTGGTGAAGGTGCTCGTGGTGGAGCAAACATGGACCCAGAACGACGCATGGGGTGATCTCTACGGGGCCGTGGATATCTGGTGCCCTCTGTGGCCGCTCTTCAAAGAGGAGAGCGCGAGGAAACGCCAGGCGCTGGGCGAGACGGTCTGGTGCTATACGGCGCTCTGCCAGCGCGACCCGACTCCCTGGTGGCTGCTGGACACCCCGCTCCTCAACTACCGCGTGCCCACCTGGATTGCCTGGCGGTATGGCATCCGCGGCCTGCTCTACTGGGGCGGAATGGCCTACTGGCAGCAGGTGGATGACCCGTGGACCAATCCGAAAACGCTCGACCGGCGCAACCGGCGCCCGGATGGCAAGGGCCCGCTCTATAACGGCGAGGGCAGCCTGCTCTACCCGGGGCGCGCCGTGGGCTACGATGGCATCGCGGAGAGCCTCCGCGTCAAAGCACTGCGCGACTCGATTGAGGACTATGAATACCTTGCCCAGCTCGAGGCGGCAGGAAAACGGGCTCAGGCCGACGAGGTGGTTCGTCCCCTCGCCAGCTCGTGGTTCGAATGGGAGAAGGACTCGGCCGCCTATGAGAAGGCGCGCGTCGCTCTAGCGCGTCTGCTGGAATAAGGCCACGCGAAGGGAGGCCGCGAGATGGACACTCCAACGAGGAAATCGAGCTTTGCCCTCTTCTTTGGCAACCGGGGGTTCTTCCCCGGCTCCCTCATGGCATCGGCGCGCGAGGAGCTGACTCGCGTGCTGAATGCCATGGGGCACGAGACGGTCGTGCTGGATGGTTCGGCCACGCGCTATGGCGCGGTCGAAACACCCGCGGAGGGAGAGATCTACGCCCGCTTCCTCAAAGAGAACGAGGGGAAGTTCGATGGCGTCATCCTCTCCCTCCCCAACTTCGGCGATGAAAACGGCGCCGTCGCCGCGTTGCGCAATGCCGGCGTGCCGATCCTGATCCAGGCTTATCCGGACGAGATGGACAAGATGGCGCCCGAAACCCGACGCGACGCCTTCTGCGGCAAGCTCTCGATTATGGATGTCTTCTGCCAGAACGGCATCCCCTTCACGGCGTTGAAGCCGCACACCGTCGCACCCTCCTCCGCGCGCTTCGCCCAGAACGTCGACCACTTCGACCGCGTCTGCCGCGTGGTCAAGGGGATGCGCAACCTGGTAGTCGGCGCTGTCGGCGCGCGCACCACCGCGTTCAAGACCGTGCGCATCGACGAGCTCGCGCTCCAGCGCCACGGGATCACGATGGAGACGTTCGACCTCTCCGATCTCTTCGCGCGCATGCGCGCCGTGGACCCGAAAAGCGACGCCTATCGCGCCAAGGAGGACCGCTACCTGGGCTATACCGACTTCTCCGGCGTGCCGGGAGACAAGAGAGACGCCCTGATCCGCCTGGGCGTCGCCCTCGATACCCTCATCGAAGAGGCACGCCTGGATACCATCGCCCTACGCTGCTGGGAGGAGATGCAGCGGCAGCTTGGCATCTCGCCGTGCGTGGTCCTCAGCGAGATGAACGACCGCTCCGTCACGGCGGCGTGCGAGGTGGACGTCGGCAACGCCGTCGCGATGCATGCCCTCGGTCTGGCATCCGGCGAGGTGACCGCCTGCCTCGACTGGAACAACAACTATGAGGAGGATGATGACAAGTGCATCCTCTTCCACTGCGGGCCCGTGCCGCAATCGATGATGACCGCCAAGGGCAAGGTGGAGGAGCACGCCATCCTTGCCAACGCCGTCGGCCGTGGCTGCAGCATCGGGTGCAATGTCGGCCGAATCGCGCCGACGCCGTTCACTTTCTCGAGCATGACCACCGACTCCGGCCGCCTGAAGTTCTATGTGGGCGAGGGCGAGTTCACGAACGACCCGATCCCACCGGAGTTCTTCGGGTGCGCCGGCGTCGCCCGCGTGCCGGCGCTGCAGGACGTGCTGCTCCACGTCGGGCGGTACGGGCATCGCCACCACGTGAGCGTGACGCCCAGCCTCGTTGCCGGTCCCGTCTGCGAGGCACTGACCAACTACCTCGGCTACGACATCACCCGTCCGCAACAGTGATGGTATGGAGGGGCACCCGGCTGTCGCGCAAACGGGCGCGGCCGATGCCCCTCCCCTCTCTCTTCCCTCCCATCTCAGGCTGCACGCCCTGGCCCCGCAGGGGTTCGGCGTAGAGAGAGGTCACCGCTCTCGCAGGACGAACACCCTCGTCTGCTCGTCGGCCGGCAGGCGCAGGATGAGGCCTTTGTGGCCATCGAAGTCCGGCAAGGTGATCTCGCGGGGCTCGCCGCCATGGAGGCAGATCGGATCGTAGGTGGCGATCACATGCGTCCTCCCCAGCTTCACGCGGCGGACGATGGGGAGCTTCTTGGCAAACTGCTCCTGCGCCGGCACATCGACCTTCACCTCGCCATGCCGCAGGTGATACTCCAGGGGCTTCACCAGCGCCATCCCCTCGATCACCGCGGCGACCACCTCGGAGGCCGGGCGCAGTCGCCAGGCGAGCGCCTCCTTAGCCATGACGTAGACCGGCTTTCCCTCGCCAAGGCCGGCATCGCGAGCAGCCTTATCGACACGCTGGAAGCGCACCTGCCCGTGCGCGTCTACGCTCAGGACGCGCAAGATGTCGTAGCGCGCGAAGCGGGTGCCCGGGGCATCAGCCCCTACCCCCTCGGGCCGGCACTCGAAGGCCTCCTTGACCATGACGTCCGCGTCCCGCTCCAGCGGCGGCGGCCTATGGTGGTTCCCGGTGCCAGACCAGTTCCAGGTATCGAAGCCATCGAACCCGGTGAAGAAGCCGAGGGCTGTCATGGCGCGCGCGTCCTCGTCCGGCATCGGCTGGTTGGCCCACCAGCGCTTTCCGCCGCCACCGCCGTGCAACAGCGTCCAGTAGTAGGGACGAATTGGCTTGCGCACGGGCATGCTCTCGACCAGCTTCCGGTTGAGGTCGATATTGGCCAGAGTGTAGGCCACGTTTTGTGGCGACCAATAGAAGCAGTAGACCGAGGGGTTGAGGATGTCTACCGCCGCGTAGATCCATTTGCCAAAAGTGTTCCATGCCCAGTCGGTGGCTGGGTCCACTTCCGCCTTCTCCAGGCCAAACCACGTGCGCGCGAAAGGCTGCCAGCCGTAGACGCTCAGGTTGCGGCTGCCTGCGCGACGCGCGACCTCCACCGGAACGATGTAGGTCAGCGTGTAGCCCTCGTAGTAGCGCCGCTCAAAGGCCTCCTTCTCCGCGGGCCCCGCCTCCCGGGGATACCACGCCTGCTCGCGCAGCTTTGCCGGTGGGAGCAGGCCATGCTCCATATCGAGCATCACGAACTGGAACTCCGGGCGGTGCTCTATCATACCCGCCAGCTTCGCGCGCAGATCGACTGCAGGCAGAAGATCATACCGACCTTCCTCCAGGCCGTTCTCGGCCATCCACTTGCGCCATCGGACGCCCCCGCTCCAGGTAAGCCATTGGGTTCCTTCAGGCACGTGGGTCACATCCGCCGGACTGCGGCTATAGCAAGAGAGGATGTTGAAGCCGTGGGCGGAGGCATAGTCGGTCATCGCCCAGTTATGCCAGCCGCCATAGTTGAATTCGTTGTTGAAGTAGCGAAAGCGGAAAGGAGAGATGCCGCGTGCCACATAGGGCGCCTCGCCCTCGGGAAAGTCGTCGGTCATCTTCGCCGGGTAGGGCTTCGCGGGCTTGCCAAGGACCGGCGGCCGGTCATCCAGAGGCACGCCGCGCAGCTCTTCGACCGTGAGTGACTGCTCCACGGTGAGCACTCTCTCGCCCGGAGCGAGCGGGAGATCCACCACCTGAAAACGCTTCACCTTGGCAGCGAGCGCCTCTATCTCGCGCTCTGCCTCGCCTCCGGCTGCCCCGCAGGCAGCCGCCCAGCAGAACAGCAGGCCGATTGTGCCCAGAAAGGTGCGCCGTCTCATCGCCATCTCCTTCCAAGGTTCGCGGTTGCCCACCGTTTCGGCAGCATCGGCGCGCGAACCTGCCGCGCCGCTGCGGAACGCGGAGTCGCCGAAGGGAAGCCCTTGTCCCCGCCGAATAAGTGGTCGAGAAACCAGCTCAGCGAAGCACGTGATAGAGCCAGTGAAGGAACGCAGGCCGCATCGCTGCACATTCTGCCTGCAAGCTGCTCACTCCGCCGGCCACTCCGCCTCGCAAAGCGGTGGATGAGACGCACCACGGTTGGGAGGAGATCATGCGAAGCACCAAACGCGGTTTCACGTTGATCGAGCTACTCGTCGTCATTGCCATCATCGCCATTCTTGCAGCGATCCTCTTCCCCGTATTCGCGCGGGCACGAGAGAATGCACGCAAATCAAACTGCATAAGCAACGGCCGCCAGCTGGGTACGGCGCTCATGCAATACTGCCAGGATTATGACGAGACGCTGCCTTACGGCCAGCACGAGGCGCCGGACTCGCGCTTCGGCTTCCAGGTTCTCCTGCCTTACACGAAGAATGAGGAGATCTTCGCGTGCCCCTCGGATAAGAACGTTGTCTCGACGTTTGTTGCCGACGGCTACGGCCCGGCCCGCACGATCCCCCACGGATGGGGCGTGGACCAGTATCACTATCCCTACCGCACCATCTACAGCCAGCCGGTCACTCTCGCCCAGATTTCGCGCGTCTCCGAGTCGGCCGTCTTCTTCGAGAAGACCAACGAGGTGACCAAGATGCCGTACGTCTACTGTCCTATCCATAACGCGCCGCTTTCCACCCAGGTCGCCGGCCGACACATGGATGGCCTGATCGTTGTCTTCTATGATGGGCATGCGAAGTGGATGAAGAGGGACGAGGTGATCGGCGGTCCGAACGTCGCCCGGCTCTGGCTACACGACAACTCCTGAGAAGCGTGCCTCGCGCAGGTTGGCGCGGAGTGGCGCTCGGTTCCCCGCCGCGGGGGGGAATCCGGCGGGTCGGCGCAGGTGGCCACCGCGGATCACGCGGTCGGCCGCGAAGTGTTGCCTCAAACGGCAGTCACCGGAACAACCCGCCGCAGCCCTGTAGAATCACGAGAGGAAAGCCCTCACCCGCGCTGAATCAATGGGCAAGGAACCAGCCCGGCGAAGCGCGTAGTAGAGCGGCCACAGAAGGAGCTCCGGCTACCTCGCCACGGTTTCGCAGGCTACTCACTCCGCCAGCCACTCCGCCCCGTAGAGCGGAGGTCTGGAAGAGCTGCAGAATGGTTGGGAGGAGATCATGCAGAGCACCAAACGCGGTTTCACGCTGATCGAGCTACTTGTCGTGATCGCCATTATCGCCATCCTCGCGGCGATCCTCTTTCCGGTGTTCGCGCGCGCGAGGGAAAATGCGCGCAAGTCCACCTGCACGAGCAACGGACGCCAGCTCGGCACGGCGCTTATGCAGTACTGTCAGGACTATGACGAGACTCTCCCGTACGGCCACCATGAGGCACCGGACTCGCGCTATAGCTTCCAGTGCCTTCTGCCGTACATGAAGAACGAGGAGATCTTCGCGTGCCCGTCGGATAAGAGTATCGTCTCGACATTCCGTGCCGACTCCCACGGTCCACAGCGCACCATCCCTCATGCCTGGG
>DUUU01000612.1 GCA_012841485.1 Armatimonadota bacterium | reverse complement strand
GGGTCGACATCGATGACCTTGACCATCACCTCGTCGCCCATCTTGACCACGTCCTCCACGCGGGCAACACGGCGATGCGCCAGCTCGGAGATGTGAACCATCCCCTCGCGGCCGGGCAGGATTTCGATGAAGGCGCCGAACGACTGAATGCCTACCACCTTGCCGAGATAAGTCTCGCCGACGCGGACGTCGCGGGTGATATCGTCGATCATCTTGCGCGCCATCTCGCCGCCGGCGGCCTCCACCGAGGTGATGAAGACTCGGCCGTCCTGCTCGATATCGATGGTGGCGCCGGTCTCAGCGGTGATCTTCTTGATGATCTTGCCGCCTGGGCCGATGACCTCGCCGATCTTGTCCGGATGGATCTCCAGGATGAAGATGCGCGGCGCGTACTCGGAGAGTTCCTTGCGCGGCGTGGGGAGCACGTCGAGCATCTTCTCCATGATGTGCATTCGGCCGCGCTTGGCCTGCGCCAGGGCGTTCGCCATCATCTCCATCGAGAGGCCCTCGATCTTGATGTCGAGCTGGATCGCCGTGATGCCGTCGCGGGTACCGGCGACCTTGAAATCCATGTCGCCGGTGAAATCCTCCATCCCCTGGATGTCGGTGAGGACCACGTACTGGTCGCCGCGGGTGACCAGGCCCATGGCGACGCCTGCGACCGGCTTCTGGATCGGCACGCCGGCGTCCATCAGTGCGAGGCAGCCGGCGCACACCGAGCCCATGGATGAAGAGCCGTTGCTCTCCAGCACTTCGCAGACCACGCGCATGGTGTAGGGGAATTCGCCATCTGGCGGAAGCATCGGCAAGAGCGCGCGCTCTGCCAGGGCGCCGTGGCCGATCTCGCGTCGACCGGGGCCGCGCAGCATGCGCGTCTCGCCCACGCTGTAGGGCGGGAAGTTGTAGTAGAGCATGAAGTGCTTCTGCTCCAGCGCCAACTCCAGGCCTTCCAGCTTCTGGCCCTCGCCAGGCGATCCCAAGGTGGTCGTGGCCAGTACTTGCGTCTGCCCTCGGGTGAAAACGGCAGAGCCGTGGGTGCGCGGCAAGAGGGAGACCTCGGCGGTAATCGGACGAACGTCTTCGACGCCGCGGCCATCCGGGCGCTTCCCCTCGTCCAGGATCAAGGCGCGAAGCTGCTCCTTGATCACCTTATCTACCGCCTCGCTCAGCTCTGCCTCGCGCTCGGGAAAGTCGGGTGCCAGATCCGCGACGATCTCGCCGCGCAGGAGCTGGAGGCCGGCTTCGCGGGCGGCCTTGTCTGGCTCCTGGATCGCCTCGCGGATGCGCGTCGCCTCGCGCTGGCGCACGGCGTCGATCAGCTCGGGATCGATGATGAAGGATGGGAAATCGCGCTTGGGCTTGCCCGCCTTGGCGGCCAGCTCTTCCTGAGCGGTGACGAGGGCACGGATATGCTCCTGGGCGAACTCCAACGCCGCGAGCAGATCCTCCTCGGTCACCTCTTTCGCGCCCGCCTCCATCATGACGATGCTCGTCTTAGTTCCCGCGACCACCAGGTCGAGGTCACCTTCCTCCGCCTGTGCCCACGTGGGGTTGATGAGGAATTGGCCATCCACCCGGCCTACGCGCACGGCGGCGATCAGGTTGGGGAAGGGGATGTCGCTCACGGCAAGGGCAGCGGAAGCGCCCGTGACGGCGAGCACATCGGGCGGATGGTCCTGATCCACGGAGAGCGGCATCGCTACGATCTGGACTTCGTTCCGCAGGCCGGTGGGGAAGAGGGGGCGAATCGGGCGGTCGATCAGGCGGGATGTGAGGATGGCAAACTCGCTCGGCCGGCCCTCACGCTTGATGCGTCCGCCGGGGATCCGGCCAACGGCGTACATGCGTTCTTCAAAATCGCATGTCAGGGGGAAGAAATCAATGCCCTCACGGGGCTCCTGGCTTGCGGTGGCCGTCACCAGGACCACCGTATCACCGGAGCGGACCAGCACCGCTCCGCCTGCCTGCTTGGCTACGCGACCGGTTTCGAAACTTACGGTCGCCTCACCGAGTGTTGCTTCCACTACGGTAGGCATCGGTTATTCAGTTCTCCTCTGAGTGCGCAGTTGCCACGTCTGCTCGAAGCTCAACCCGGGGAAAGGCGTCCGGGAGAGGCCACTGTGGGTCTCTCCCGTCCCTGCTGCAAGATTGGCTCCGCAAAACGCGACCTGTGGCGAACAATGAGCGGGCGCGCGCCGCAACCCGTCTCTTAGCGCCTCAGACCGAGAGCGGCCACCAACGCCCGATAGCGCTCGATATCTTTGTTGCTCAGGTAGTTGAGCAGGCGCCGCCGATGGCCCACCATCATCAACAAACCACGGCGCGAATGGTGGTCCTTCTTGTGCGTGCGCAGGTGATCCGTGAGCTGGTTGATGCGGGCCGTGAGCAGCGCGACCTGCACCTCCGGCGAGCCCGTGTCCTGCTCGTGCTTCTTGTGTTGCGCAATGATACCCTGCTTCTGATTAGGCTGCAAAGGCATGTCTGTAAAGTCCTCCTGCTTGGGAAGGGCTGCTGCAGCGAAGATCCGCTGCCGGCGCGCGGCCCGTTCCGCACTCCTTCTCTCTTGTTATTCCGACTCCCGTCGCCGCACATTGTAGCACAAAGCAGGGCGGTGTGTCAAAGCCCAGGTAGCGCGGATGAAGGGAACGCGCAGGGATGGAGGGTGGAGGGGTTTCGGGCACGGGTCTGCTCCTGCGCGCTGGCACGCGATGAGCCTCGGCGTGGCACGGAACCAACGCCTCCGCGCCGGTGTCCCAAATAAGGTATCGTACAGCACGCGCATGGAGGGGCAGGTTTAGGATCCTGCTAGAAAGGGGAAAATCACTCTAAGATTCTCCGTTTCGACGCATTGACAGATTTCCCTGCCTGTGATATGATGTTAGTTCGTGTGGTGTAGCTAACTGGAGACGGAGGGCATGCATGAGCATAGTTGATGATGTGGGCAGGGCTCCTTCCACAGACGTTGCCACGGTCGTCGATATCCCCAACCTCATCGAGATTCAGACCGAATCGTATCGCTGGTTTCTTGATGAAGGCTTGCGCGAGTTATTTCACAACTTCTCCCCCATCGAGGATCCGACGGGCACTTACGCCCTTTACCTGGATGATTACCTCCTGAAGGACGCGAAGTACACCATTGAGGAGTGCCGCGACCGCGACATTACCTACGAGCGCCCCATCAGCGCGCGCATCCGCCTCCTGAACAAGCGTACCGGCGAGATCATGGAGGATGAGGTCTACCTGGGCGATCTACCGGTGATGACGGAGAAGGGCACCTTTGTTATCAACGGCGCCGAGCGCGTCGTCGTCAGCCAGTTGGCCCGCTCGCCCGGCGTTTATTTCCGCGACAACATTGACTATTCCGGGCGCGTGCTCTTCTCGGCCCAGGTGATCCCCGCGGAGGGGGCGTGGATCGAGGTGGACACCGATGCCAACGATGTGATCTTCGTGCGCATCGGGCAGACGCGCAAGTTCCCGATCACCACACTGCTGCGCGCGCTGAACGCCTTCGACCATGAAGTCGGTGCGACCGAGCGCCCGCAAACAGCGACCACCTACCAGCTCTATCGGCTCTTTGGCACCGTTCGGGTGGTCGAAAACCCCACCGTCGAGAGCCTGGTCTCCTTCGACGCCGGCCCCGTGCTCCGCGTCTACCAGGACGTGACCGACCCCAACTCCGGAAAGGTCCTCGCCAAGGCGTTCGACAAGTTGGAGCGCTCCTTGGTGGAGAAGATCGAGGCGGCTGGCATCGAGAACATCGAGATCATTGAGATCCCGCGCTACATTGAGGCGACCATCGAGCAAGACGCCGTCACGGAGAAGGAAAACCCGCAGCGCGCCGAGGATGAGGCGCTGCTTGACATCTATCGGAAGGTACGCCCCGGCGATCCGGCGACCCGCGAGAGCGCGCGCTCGCTCCTCAGCAGCATCTTCTTTGACATCAAGCGCTATGACCTTGCCCGGGTCGGCCGCCATAAGATGAACAAGAAGCTGGGCATCGACCTGCCGCTCACCGTTCGAGGCCTGACCAAGGACGACCTGGTCGCCATCGTCCGCTATATCATCAAGTTGAGCCACAATGAAGGCTCCGTCGATGATATCGACCACCTGGAGAACAAGCGCGTCCGCTCCGTCGGCGAGCTTCTGCAGAGCCAGTTCCGCCTGGGCCTCCTCCGCATGGAGAAGGTGGCCAAGGAACGCATGACCTCCCTGGAGCCGGACACCGTCTCGCCCCAGGCGGTCGTCTCGGTGAAGCCGGTCTCTGCCGCCATCAAGAGCTTCTTCGGGAGCAGCCAGCTTTCCCAGTTCATGGACCAGACGAACCCGCTGGCAGAGCTCACGCACAAGCGCCGGTTGAGCGCCCTCGGCCCGGGCGGTCTTTCGCGGCAGAGCGCCAAGCTGGAGGTGCGCGATGTCCACCACAGCCACTACGGGCGCATCTGCCCCATCGAGACCCCAGAAGGCCCGAACATTGGCCTGATCGGCTCGATGGCGATGCACGCGCGCATCAATGAGTTCGGCTTCCTGGAGTCTCCCTATCGCAAGATCGTAGACGGAAAGGTGACGGACCAGATCGACTACCTGACCGCCGATGAGGAGGCGCCCTACCACATCGCGCCCTCCAACACGCCGGTCGGCCCGGATGGCTCGCTCCTGGGCGATACCGTCATCGTGCGCTACCGGCACGACTTTCCGGCGGTGCCGCCAACCCAGTGCGACTACATGGACGTCTCGCCGCGGCAGATCGTGAGCGTGGCCGCGGCGCTCATCCCGTTTCTGGAGAACGACGATGCCAACCGCGCCCTGATGGGCTCGAACATGCAGCGCCAAGCGGTGCCGTTGCTCCACTCGGAGCGGCCCATCGTGCGCACCGGCGTCGAGTATCGGGCGGCCGTCGACTCCGGCGTGGTGGTGCGGGCACGCAACGACGGCATCGTGGAGCGCGTGACCGCGCGCGAGATCTCCATCCGCCGCCGCGACGGCGAGCTGGACGAATACCGCACGCTGCACATGCTGCGCAGCAACCAGGCAACATGCATCACCCAGCGCCCCATCGTCAAAGCGGGCGACCGCGTGCGCAAGGGCCAGGTCATCGCCGATGGCCCGTCCACCGATCACGGCCACCTCGCCTTGGGCAAGAACGTGTTGGTCGCGTTCATGCCCTGGGAAGGCTACAACTACGAGGACGCGATCCTGATCTCGGAGCGCCTGGTGATGGACGACGTATACACGTCGATCCACATCGAGAAGTACGAGCTGGAAGCACGCGATACCAAGCTGGGCAGCGAGGAGATCACGCGCGATATTCCCAACGTGGGTGAGGATGCGCTGCGCAACCTCGATGAGTTCGGAATCATCCGCGTGGGCGCCGAGGTCACCGCGGAGGATATCCTCGTGGGGAAGGTGGCGCCGAAGGGGCAGGGAGAGCTCACCGCCGAGGAGCGCCTGGTGATCGCCATCTTCGGCAAGAAGGCCGAGGAGACGAAGGATGCCTCGCTGCGCCTGCCGCACGGCGAAAAGGGGCGCGTCGTCGATGTGAAAGTCTATGCGCGCTTCAAGTACCGCTGCCAGCAGTGCCGCTCCGAGCTGCTTCTCTCGAAGAAGCTGGAAGACCGCGAAGCGGTGTGCCGGCAATGCGGGAACGAGATGGTGCGCGAGGCCGGTGACGAGCTATCGGCGGGCGTGAACCAGCTGGTGCAGGTTTACGTGGCCCAGAAGCGCCCGATCATGGAGGGCGACAAGATGGCCGGCCGCCACGGGAACAAGGGCGTCATCTCGAAGATCCTTCCCGTGGAGGATATGCCCTACCTGGCCGACGGAACCCCGATCGACATCGTGCTCAACCCGCTGGGCGTGCCCTCGCGCATGAACATCGGCCAGATCCTGGAGACGCACCTGGGAATGGTCGGACGTCTCCTGGGCCTGGATGAGGGCTTCGTGACGCCGATCTTCCAGGGCAAGCATGAGGATCAGATCCTGCTCAACGTGCAGCGGCTGGCGTATCACCTGCGCAACCGTGTCCTGTACCAGTACGTGACCATGGACCTGAGCGCCGCCGACATCGAGGGCTTCGAGGGGGTGGCGTTTCCGGAGCCCACCATCTCGTCGGCGGATATCGAGCAGTTGCCATCGATGGAGGAGCGCGAGGCGGCCTACGCGCAGCGCGAGCAAGAGCTCTACGAGTCGGGCCTCACCCAGGTCGAGCAGAGCCTCGCCAAGTTGTCCGAGGAGCAACAGAGCCGGCTCTCAGAGGAGTTGGGCGTTCCGGGGGAGGTGTGGGAAGCGGCGAAGAGCGCGAAAGCCCGCGCCCACCTGCTGGTCGAGCAGATTGCCCGCGTGGTTGAACAGCGTGTGGGGATGGATGTCGACAGCGCCAAGTTCGTGCTCTATGATGGGAAGACCGGCCAGCCCTTCGATCAGCCGGTGACGGTGGGCTACTCCTACCTGCTGAAACTGCTCCACCTGGTGGAGGATAAGATCCATGCCCGCTCCACGGGACCCTACTCCTTGATCACGCAGCAGCCGTTGGGTGGCAAGGCCCAGTTTGGTGGCCAGCGCTTCGGCGAGATGGAGGTATGGGCGCTGGAGGCGTATGGCTCGGCCTACACCCTTCAGGAGATCCTGACAATCAAGTCAGACGACGTCATGGGCCGCGTGAAGACGTACGAGGCGATTGTGAAGGGCGAGCCGATCCTGGAGCCGGGGATTCCCGAGTCGTTCAAGATCCTGGTGAAGGAGCTCCAGAGCCTTGGGTTGCAGGTGTCGGTGGAGAGCGATAAGGGGAAGCCATTCGACCTGCGCGACATGGATGAGGAGTACTCGGATGCCGAGGCGGAGCGCCAGGCACAACGCAAGCTACGCCGGTATTAGTTGGTAAGGGCTCAGGGTTCGGGGGTTGGGGGTTCTGGACGCACTCTGCGGCGCGGCGGCCGCGAGGCGGTTGCAGAGCCCCGAACCCTGACGTCCGAACCCCCATTTGGGAAGGAATACGCATGGCCAACGGCGCGAACTTCGACAAGATAAGAATCGGTATCGCCTCCCCAGAGGAGATCCGGTCCTGGTCTTCCGGAGAGGTCAAGAAGCCGGAGACAATAAACTACCGCACGTTCAAGCCTGAGCGTGACGGGCTTTTCTGTGAGCGCATTTTCGGCCCGGTGAAGGACTGGGAGTGTCACTGCGGCCGCTATAAGAAGATCAAATTCAAGGGGATTATCTGCGACCGGTGTGGCGTTGAAGTGACGCGGGCGAAAGTCCGTCGCGAGCGGATGGGGCATATCGAACTGGCCGCGCCCGTCTCGCATACCTGGTACCTCAAGGGCGTGCCCAGCCCGATGAGCCTTATTCTCGACGTGGCGCCGCGCCCGCTCGAGAAGGTGCTCTACTTCGTCTCCTACATCGTCACCCATATGGATCGGGCGCTTTTCCAGGAGCATTGGGACGCGATCAAGGAAGCGGTATCGGATCAGATCCGCGAGGAAGAGGCGGCTCGCGACGAGCATATCGCCGCGCTCAAGGCCCAGCTGGAGGAAGAGCTTGCCGATGAGGAGCTGACCGACGAGGAGCGCGCCGAGAAGCGCACCCTCGAGATGGATCGCGAGCGCCTGGAGCAGCGGAACGCCGAGGATAAGGCCAAGGAGCTCACCGAGGGCCTGCAACTCCTTCAGGACAAAGATGAGAAGCAGCTCATCACCGAGGCGGAGTACCGGGTGATGCGCCGGGTGCTCGATGTCGCGACGGAACGCACCGGCATCGACTTCACCAAGGCGTTCCGCGCGGGCATGGGCGCCGCGGCGATCAAGGAGCTCCTGGAGAAGATCAACCTGGAGGAGCTGAGCCGGCAACTCCGCAAGGAGACCGAGGAGAGCCAGGGCGCCAAGAAGCTGCGGGCCATCAAGCGGCTCGAAGTGGCGCGCTCCTTCCTTCGCTCGAAGAGCCGGCCAGAGTGGATGATCCTGGATGTCGTCCCGGTCATCCCGCCGGAGCTGCGGCCCATCGTCCAGCTGGATGGCGGCCGCTTCGCTACGTCGGACCTGAACGATCTCTACCGGCGCATCATCAACCGGAACAACCGGTTGAAGAAGATCACCCAGATCCGCGCGCCGGAGAGCATCATCAACCATGAGAAGCGCCTCCTCCAGGAAGCCGTCGATGCCTTGATCGATAACGGCCGGCGCCAGCGACCCGTGACCGGCTCCAATAATCGACCGCTCAAGTCGCTCTCCGACATGCTCAAGGGGAAGGAAGGCCGCTTCCGCAAGAACCTCCTGGGCAAGCGCGTGGACTACTCCGGGCGCTCCGTGATCGTGGTGGGCCCGGAGCTGAAGCTGCACCAGTGTGGCCTCCCCAAGGAGATGGCCCTGGAGCTGTTCAAGCCGTTTGTGATGAAGATGCTGGTGGAGCAGGGCTACACCAGCAACATCAAGACGGCCAAGCGCATGATCGACCGGATGCGCGAAGAGGTGTGGGACGCCCTGGAAGAGGTCATCCGCGAGCATCCCGTCATGCTCAACCGCGCGCCGACGCTGCACCGCCTGGGCATTCAGGCGTTCGAGCCGGTGCTCGTGGACGGCAAGGCGATCAAGGTGCATCCGCTTGTCTGCCATGCCTTCAACGCCGACTTCGACGGCGACCAGATGGCGGCGCATGTGCCCCTGTCGGCCACGGCGCAGGCAGAGGCACGCGTCCTGATGCTCTCGACGAACAACCTCTTCTCGCCGGCGGACGGACGCCCGATTGTGGCGCCGGTTCAGGATATCGTCCTCGGGTGTTACTACCTGACGGTCACCAAGGATGCCCCGTTGAAGGAGGGGATCGTCTACCGCCCGGCAGAGGCAATCCTGGCATATGAGGTGGGCGAGCTCGATCTGCACCAGCTGATCCGGGTGCGCGTACCCGTGACGGAACGCGAGGGCACGGCAGAGGGGAATGGCGAGGTCACAGAGCGCCAGGAGATCCAGGAGATTGAGACGACGGTTGGTCGCCTGATCTTCAACAGCATCCTGCCGGAGGACATGCGCTACCGCGCAGAGTTCAACCGTGACCTGGATAAGGGCGTGATTGCCCGGGTTGTGGCGCGCTGCTACGAGATGCATGGCTCGGAAGCCACGGTGAAGCTCCTGGATGATCTGAAGGCGCTGGGGTTCCGGTTTGCCACGCGCGCCGGCGTCTCTATCGCATCCAAGGATATGAACATCCAGGCCGGCCGCGAGGAGATTATCCGGCGCACGGAGCAGCAGGTCGCCTCCATCAACCAGCAGTACCAGGACGGGTTCCTTACCGCGAACGAGCGTGAGGAGAACGTGCTGAAGTACTGGACGGACGCCGGCGAGGAGATCGTCAACGCCATCTTGCACAAGATCGACCGCTTCAACCCGATCTACATGATGGCCAACTCCAAGGCGCGAGGTTCGGTCAAGCAGATTTCGCAGCTGGCCGGCATGCGCGGCCTCATGGCCGACCCGTTCGGGCGTATCATCGACTCGCTGCCGATCAAGTCGAACTTCCACGAAGGCCTGAATGTGCTGGAGTACTTCATCTCCACGCATGGTGCGCGCAAGGGCCTGGCAGACACGGCACTGCGCACGGCGGACGCGGGATACCTGACCCGGCGCCTGGTGGACGTGGCTCAGGATGTGATCATCCGCGCCGTGGACTGCGGAACGCATGATGGCATCCATGTCTCCCGGCTCCTCAACGAGGACGACGAGGAGATCCTGGCGCTGCGCGACCGGATTCGCGGGCGCACGGCGGCCACGACCATCTTCATCCAGCCGGATGGCACGCTCGTCCAGATTCCTCCGGAGGGAATCAACCGCGCCGATGGGGAAACGGGCGAGGTGCTGGAGCAGGAGCAGGAAGAAGATCTCCCAGTGCTTGTGCGCAAGGGAGAGGAGATCACGGATGCCCTGGCGACGCAGATCGAAGAAGCGGGCATGACGAGCGTCCACATCCGCTCGCCGCTGACGTGCGAGCTGCGCTACGGCATCTGCGGACGCTGCTATGGTCGCGATATGGCGACGGGCCGGCTGGCCGAGGTGGGCCTCGCGTCGGGAATCGTCGCGGCCCAGTCGATTGGCGAGCCGGGCACCCAGCTCACGATGCGCACCTTCCACACGGGAGGCGTCGCCGCGGAGTACCTGACCGGTGTCGCTGAGGTCAAGAAGAAGAAGCAGGAGGCGCTGCGCGAGCTCCACGAGGATATCCGCCGCGGTATCATCCGCTTCGATGTGACCGGCGCGGAGGATACCGGGGAAACGGCCGCGTTTGATGTCTCCGTGGGTGAGCGCGAGCGGGTTCGCCAGGTTCAGGAGCTCCTCAAGGTGCTTGAGGAGCAGGTGAAGGGCCTCCTGCGCGTCGTGGAGCTGTTTGAGGCGCGCAAGCCGAAGGGGCAGGCGATCATCACCGATATCGATGGCGAGGTCGCCGATATCGAGACGCACCGCCTGCGCCAGGTGATCGTGCATGCCGACCTGCTGATTGATGGTCCGGATAAGGTGGTTGGCGAGTACGCCGCGAAGGAGATCATCGACGACGAGACCGGTGAAGTGCTCCTGCGCAAGGGCGGGGAGGTGACCGAGCGCGTTCTCCGCCGCCTCCGCGAGTTGGGCAAGACGACGGTCACCGTGCGCCGGCCGCACCTGGTGCCCTACCGCGGAAAGCTCGAAGTGCAAGTAGGCGACCGCATCCGCGCCGGCGACCGCCTGACGGAAGGCCCGCTGCACCCGCAGGACATCCTGAAGCTGCAGGGCATCGAGGGTGTGCAGGCCTACTTGGTCGCCGAGATCCAGCAGGTCTACAAGAGCCAGGGCGTTGATATCAACGACAAGCACGTCGAGGTCATCGTTCGCCAGATGCTGAAGAAGCGGAAGGTGCTGGATCCGGGCGATACGGATCTGCTCCCGGGCCAGGTGGTGGACAAGTTCGAGCTCCAGGCGGAGAACCAGCGCGTGGAACGCCTCGGTGGGAGGCCGGCGCGCGCCGAATACCTCCTGCTCGGCATCACGGAGGCCTCTCTTGCCACGGAGTCGTTCCTCTCGGCTGCGTCGTTCCAGAAGACCACCAAGGTGCTTACGGACGCCGCCGTCAAGGGCAAGGAAGACCATCTGGTGGGCCTGAAGGAGAACGTGATCATCGGCCGCCTGATCCCGGCGGGCACGGGGATGGTGCCCTATCGCGAACTGCGCGTCATGCCGACCGATGGCGATATGAGCGCCTTCGAGCGTCTCTTGCCCGCGGATGAGGACCTGGCTTCCGAGACCTACACGGCGCCGCGCGCCGTGAGCATCATGGGCGAGCGCGAGGAGCGGTCTTCGGCCGCCATGCGCTTCCCGGATGTGACGGCGGGCACGTTCCAAGAGGTATCCGAAAAAGACTCTCTCGCCACCGAGGTTGGATCCATCCAGGCCTCTGCTCCAGAGGCAACGGCGGAACAGCCGGTCGAGGGTGACGAGTAGCGTCGCTCGATAGCACGTGCTCTCAGTAGCGGGGCGGCCCCAGCCCTGCCGATACCAGGCGCTGTTACGCTCCCTCTCCCTCTAGCGCCTGGATGGCAGTCGCGAACACCTGATACTCCTCCGCCCCGAACATGGCAAAGACGACGCGCCGCAGAGACGTGTCTGGGTGCGCCTGGAGGAAGTCGCGCACGGTCATCAGCGCCAGGGGTGCCGCGCGCTCGATCGGGTAGCCGTAGACTCCGGTGGAGATGGAGCAGAAGGCAACGCTCTCCAGGCCCTTATCATGGGCTATCTCCATGCAGGAGCGGTAGCAGGAGGCCAGTCGCTCCGGCTCGCCCCGGGTGCCACCATGCCATACCGGGCCGGGCGTGTGGATGATGTACGGCTGCTTCAGACGGTGGCCGCCGGTGAGCACCGCGGTGCCCGTCGGCGCGCCGTTGGGGGCAACGCGCTTCAGCTCCTCCAAGAGCTCTGGGCCGGCTGCGCGGTGTATGGCGCCATCTACCCCGCCGCCGCCGCGCATCTTTGTGTTCGCGGCGTTGACAATGGCATCCGTCTCCTGGTCGAGGACGCTTCCCTGAACAACGGTGAGCATCGTCTGGTTCACCTGCATCGTGCGATCCCTCCCAACACGCCGGCCTCGGCAAGGATGTCGTCGGCGAGGGGCCGGCTCCTCCCAAAGGGCATTATACCAGGATGGCACTCCCTGATCAAACGGCAGCAGGGTGCGGGGTCGCGGTTTGGCCGGCCCCTGAGACCGGGTATCCTCAAGGTGGGGCAGGGCATGAGGGCGCCACCCTGTCGGGAGGAAGGCAGATGATAGCCAAGCGGATGCGGCTGTTCGCGGGCACCGCGCATCCGGAGTTCGCGCGGAAGTTGGGCGAGCACCTGGGTCTCACGCCGGATCCCTCCGAGGCATTCCACTTCACCGATGGCAACCTCTTTGTCAAGATCGGAGTCAATGTGCGTGGCTACAAGGTCTTCCTGGTGCAGACGCTCTCGCCGTCTGTGAACGACCACCTGATGGAGCTCGTCTTCCTGATCGATGCCTGCAAGCGCGCCAGTTCAGGGCCGGTCACGGCGGTCATCCCCTACTACTCGTATGCGCTGGCGGACAAGAAGGACGAGCCGCGCGTCTCCATCCGCGGGCGCGTCGTCGCCGATCTCCTGGAGACGGCGGGGGTGGATCGTGTCCTCACGATGGATCTCCATTCGCCGCAGATTCAAGGCTTCTTCCGCAAGCCGGTGGATCATCTGTACGCGATGCCGGTGCTGGCAGACGATTTTCGCGCGCGCGCCATCCCGGATCTGGTTGTCGTATCACCGGATATGGGTTTCGCTAAGCGCGCCCGGCACTTCGCGCTTCTTCTGGATTCGCCGGTCGCCATTGGCGATAAAGTGCGCCGCGGGCATGAGGAACGCGCCGAGGTGTTGAGCATCGTGGGCGACGTCCGGGGACGCAACGCCTTGATCGTGGACGATATCATCGTCTCTGGCACCTCGCTCGTGTCCCTCTCAGAGGTGTTGGTACGCGAGGGCGCGAAGGAGATCTATGCCGCGGCAACCCACGGGGTGCTCTCGGAAGGCGCGGTGGAGAGGCTGGCAGGCAGCCCGATCAAGGAGGTGGTGATCACTGACACGCTCCCTCTTCCCCCGGAGAAGCACCATCCCAAGATCCGCCAGGTCACGGTCACTCCCCTCTTTGCCGAGGCGATCCGGCGCATCCACGAGGAGGAATCGGTCAGCTTCCTCTTTCAGGACCATCCCCCGCCGCCGTAGCCCGCACTATTCATCCGGATAATGAAACAGAGTCTCCCTGCGGGGTGCGGCGCGGGTTCGTGGGCACTGCCTCCGAAAAGCACTCTGCCGCCGGGTGCTTGTGGCGGCAACGGCGTGCCACCAGGCAAGAGGCTTCTCTTGAAGCATTCTGATGAACACTTCGGGGTAGGGCTCAGGCGAGACCCAGCACCGCCGCGCGCCCCCTGGCATATGCCTCGCGGCCCTCGGGCTCGCCGCAGATCCGCCACTCCCAGGCGCGCTCCTTGCCATCCCCATAGCCGCAGACGTCGCGGGTGGATGGGATCCGCTCGTAGAGGAGTTCCAGGAGCTCGCGCGCCGGAAGGGTATCTCCATACTCCAGCCCGAGTTTCTGGAGCACATCGAGGTCCTTCTTCTGGTCGCGCAGGTTCATCCCCATGCCGGCGCGGCAGAGGCCCGTGCCGGGATCGTAGAGGCTGCAGGGTGGGCAGATCATGCAGCACCCGCGCACCAGGGTGATCGGGATCTCTGGGCGCCTGTGAATGGCATCGATTGCCTCAAAGAGGTTGTCGGCGGTGATGGGCGCCAGCTCCTCGCGCCCGCCGTGGAAGCAGGTCATGCACATCAGGTGGTGCGGGCGGATCAGGAGCCGGTCGGCCTCGTAGATGCGCGTGGCGGACGCCTGCTTCTCGGCGCCCATCTCCTCGGCAGATCGGCCGGGGATTACGGCGGCGAGACCCATCTCCCGCCCGCGCTCGTAGCCGCCGCTCCGGGCCTCGTCGCAGCCCCTCCACGTCGGTGACGTCTCGCGCGGGTAGGCGCAGATCCCCATCGTCTCGGTCACGGTGGCCAGCAGGCGCTCGAACACCTCAATGGCAGGGCGCGTATCGCCGGGCACGAGGCCCATCCGCTGGAGGATGTCTAGGTCGCGCTTCTCGTTGAAGAGCGCACCTTCAGGGGTATCCTCGTCGCGCCCGGGGTTTTGGTAGCGGTAGCAGCTATCCGCGTTGCACCGTAGGGTGATCGGGCGCAGTGGATCGCCGCGCACGGCACGCAGGATCGCGGCGAGACGCTCGTCTCCCAGGTCATCGCCGCAGTCGGCGCCAATCCTGCAGATGATGCACAGGAGCTGATAGGGCCTGACGACGAGAGGCTGCATCGCGGTACCCCGGTTCTGAACCATGGCAGCGCGCGCCACAGCGCGCGCTGCCAGCATTTCGAGCTACTCCGTTACCCAGGCGGGCGGTTGCGGGACGTCGACCGGTGTGCCTTCCTGGCGCATCGATTCCGCGCCCGCGCAGCCGGCGGCCACGGCCATGCGGCCCGCCAGAGGCGTTGCCACAGAGGGCTTGCCCAGCAGAACCAGATCAAGGAAGTCCTCGCAGATCACCGGGTCGGCGCCGCCATGACCGCCTTCAGCGGGCTTCACCTCGTAGACGCGGTCGGCCAGGCCCTTGGCCCCGAAGCGCCGGCGAGTCTTCACGATGATCTTGCTGGAGTCATCCATGTTTTCGAGGCGGCCCTCGGTGCCGATGAAGGTGTAATTGCGGAAGTACTCGGGGGTGAAGTGGCACTGCAGGTACGAGGCTTTGATCCCGCCTTCGAGCTGCATGATCATCACCTGGTTGTCCTCGACATCGATCTCGCGGCGATAGGCGCACTGCTCATGGCCGGGCCAGGAGGCCTGGGCGTCGGGGCAGGTGTTGAACTCATCGCACTCGGGGCAGATCAGGTCGTTCGGGCGCTCGCCGCCGAAGTAGTCGAGCGAGCCGAAGGCGGCTACGCGCTTGGAGTAGCGCCCGGTGATCCAATGGATCATGTCGATATCGTGCGAGCCTTTCTGCAGGAGGAGGGTGTTCGCCCGGTCGCGGCGCGCGTGCCAATCATGGAAGTAGAAGTGTCCGCCCAGGCCGACGAAGTGGCGCACCCACACCGCCTTGATCTCGCCGATCACTCCGGCGTCCACGATCTCCTTCATGGTGCGGAAGAGATCCATGTAGCGCATGTTGTGGCCGACGAAGAGCTTCTTGCCCGAGGCGCGCGCGGTCTCGAGCATGCGGTCGCACCCTTCGACCGTGATCGCCATCGGCTTCTCACAGAAGACGTGCTTCCCCGCCTCCAGCGCGGCGCACGCGATCTCCTCGTGGAGAAAGTCGGGCACGGTGACGGCGACGGCATCGATGTCATCGCGTTCCAGCAGTCTGCGGTAGTCCGTCGTGACGAAGGCTTCCGCATTCACCTTCTCCTTGAAGTTTGCAAGAAACTGCTCGTTCGTGTCGGCGCCCGCGACCACCAGCGAACGCCCCTTGGGACCGGGCTGATGCCAGTGGCGGGCGACCGCTCCGCGGCCGGACACGCCGATACTGCCGATACGTAGCTTATCCATCGAAGACTCCTCCTGTATTTCCAATAGATGAGGCAGGCATAGCACTGCCGCCTACAGCATGGGCTGGTAGGCAGCACCCTGAAGGTAGGTTACGCATCCGGGGCCCGTTTCCCTTGTCCGATCGGAAGAATGCCATCGCAAGGGTGCCGGGGCCACACCGGCGTCGACACTACGAATGAAGAGGACCGACGCGGGTTGGGAGAGTCCGGGCCCTCTGGGCGGGGTTTGGCTACCGCGCGGCTCTAGCGGAGGATTCCGTTGGGGACGGTATTGGTTGATGCGCTCCGCCAGGGCGGGGAGTGGCAGCGATGTTGCAACTGCCCCTCGTGTGCGGGTCCGGTGGCGCCGGCCCACTCTTCGCGGCAGCGCGCCCTCCGGACCTGCCTTGCCTCTCCGAGGGGAGAAGACCGCCCGAAGGTGACGCCTCGTCATTCACGCTCGCTATCATCCGGCGTGGTGGGGGAGGTGTCGCTCTCCTCGCTCCGATGCGCCCGGCTCGATGGCGGTGGGGCTTCCGTGCGGCGGTGAACCAGGCGGTCGTCATCCACATAGACGATGGAGGAGGGGGGATGGCTGCGGTCATCCAGGAAGCCGCGGGTGTCGGTGACGTCACGGGCGCCGTAGTCGCGCC